>CAZHEZ010000111.1:0-25458 GCA_964531315.1 uncultured Candidatus Obscuribacterales bacterium
AGAGTTTGGAAACTTTCACTCTCTCGACTTGCAAATTCGCTTTGCTCTGATTCAATTTCTCGACATCGAACAATTCGCCAATTAAATCCGTCAACCTTTTGTTGTTGCGACGCGCCAACTCCACGCGAGATTTTGCGCTGGCGGACAGCTTTCCACTTCTCTCTTCATGCAGATTTTCCAGACTTTTGGCCACAGCAGCGAGCGGGCCTCGAAGATCGCTTGTCACCATACCCAGAAAGTTTGCCTTCAACTTTTCCAGAGCGCGCAATTCAGTGACGTCGCGCACCACGCAAAAAAATAAGTTTTCCGCCGGTCGCCAGTTGACTGTCCAGGCAAATGTTTTAAAAACTCCATCCTTACAGCGAACTGTATTCTCGAATTGCGCTGTTCCCCCTTGGTTTGCGATTGTCTCAAAGGCAAGATTTGTCTTTTGCTTTGCCTCCTCAGCCAGAAGCGACAGCAGCGAACGTCCGCGCAGTTCATCCACGTCAAAACCCCAGGTTCTGCGAGAATCAAGAACCACCCGTTGAAACTTAAGACTGCGATCTAAGGCGCAAAAAATGTGAGTCACATTTTCCAGAATCGCCAGCTCACTGCGCCTGGTTTCTCTCAATGTGACACTGGTATCGTAAAGGATTGCTTCCAGTTGCGAGATTTCGTCACTGCCTGCCTGCGGTTTGCTTGTTGTTTCTCCAACAAGAATTTTGGCTGCTTGCTTGGAAACAGCACCCAGGCGCTCTACAAAGTCTCTAGTGAACGCCTGCCCAAGCCAAATCGAGATCAAGCAGCTGCCAAATAGAGCCGCTACCAACCAGCCGAAGAAGCTCTGCCTTGCTTTCTCAAGTTCTTGAGGTTGAGATGACACCATTTGCCTTTCGATGCCGAACAGTCGATCGTTTATGGATTGAGCTTCCAAAAACATCGGCAGAGCTTCCGGCACAGTGACAATCGCGTCATTGTTGTATATGTTGTATCCTGGTGCTGAAATTGCCTTCTTGAATTTAGCCAATGTCTGCATCAATGCCGCATGGAACTCAGCGGCGTCGGTCTCGATCTGCGTCAATTCCGGAAAACGCTTTTTCGAGACGGAGGCCTGGTCGACCCACTCGATCAACTTAGCCGCGTCATCCAATGCGCGCAGTTTTTTTCCAATATCTCGCTCATCTCTGTCCATGACAGTGCAAGCCAAAGCCATGGAGCGGTTGTATCTTTTCGAGATATTCGAAATCGCAGAAAGTGAGTGCTGAAGGTATTCGAGCGCATCGACTGAACTGATGAGCATTGAAGTGAGTATCAATGCAAATATGATCTGAAAGACAACCGGCAGAAGGACAAGAGTCAGACCTTTTGCCGTGATATTAAGCCTGGAAAGCATGCCTATTCACCGGCTCGTTTTGCTTTCTTCGAATGTTCATCAATGTGACCCATATGGCTTAAACCATCAAATTCGACTGAATTTAATCGCCCGCATTATTCGAGTATAGCTCGATAAGAGTATTAAATGAACCAGACAAATACGCAAGCAGTTAAGCATGGTCCAGAAATGATCGTTAGATGCTTCTCGGCGCGCTAAAATATGCTCTGCCAAAAGGAGGATATCTATGAATTCGTCTGACGCGCAAGTACTCATTGTCGGTGCAGGTCCGACCGGTCTGACCCTGGCTGTCACCTTAAGGCAATTCGGCGTCAATTGTCGAGTAATTGACAAGCTGGAAGAACCCGGCGACAAATCCAAAGCTCTTGCAGTCCACGCCCGCAGCCTGGAGATGTTTGAAAACATGGGGCTAGCCGATAAGATGCTCGAGGAAGGCAATATTTGCAGCGGGTTTTCCATGTACACAGGCAAGACACGCCTGGCCCAGGTAAGTACAGCCGAAGTAGAATCGCCTTTTCCATTCATTCTCATGCTTTCTCAGTGCGCAATCGAGCGTATTTTGACGGAAGAACTGAAATCTCTCGAAGGCTCAATTGAGCGGGGCATCGAACTCACCGATCTCTCTGAATCCGACGGCAGCGTCATGGTAACGCTCAAGGGCAGCGCAGGCAAAGAAGAAAAGTCATCATATTCCTGGGTTGTTGGTTGTGACGGTTCGCACAGCAACGTCAGAAAGCTTTTGCATCTTAGCTTCGAAGGAAGTGCATACCAAGAGCAATTTGGGCTTGCTGATATCGACATTGCCTCAGGCATTGCCGAGGACGAGGTCACCACGTTTTTCCATGAAGACGGAGCCCTGGTCTTCTTTCCGATGCGCAATGGCAGATTTCGCACATTGGCAAACGTGGAAGAAGCCACTATCAGCGGTGACGCACCGACGCGGGAATTCATGCAAGAGCTTTTGGATAAGCGCGGTCCGGGCAACGTCAAAATATTAAAAACCCATTGGCTGGCGTGGTTTCGCATTCACCGCCGCAGCGTCTCGGAATATCGAGTCGGTCGTACATTCGTAGCTGGAGATGCCGCACATATTCACAGTCCGGTAGGCGGGCAAGGCATGAACACGGGCATGCAAGATGCGCACAACCTGGGCTGGAAATTAGCTATGGTTGTGCGTGGCGATGCCCAGGAAGGCATACTAAATTCCTATCAAGAAGAGCGCCATCCAGTGGGACAAGCACTGCTCAAAGGCACAGACATTGCTACCAAAATGGCTTTCCTGAGAAATCCGGTAGCAAAGCAAATTCGTAATCACATGGTCAGTTTTCTCAGCCAGCAAGAAGTCTTTGTCCAGCGCCTGCGCAGCATCGGCACCATGTCGGCAGTCAATTATCGCCGGAGTCCCATCGTCGGAGAATACAGAGGCATAGTCGATATGCACCTCACTGGCCCAGACAACGAAGGTCCATCTTTGCCCAGCTGGATGGAATTTGCACGCGCGCCACTACCGGGCGATCATGCGCCGGACGTTGAACTCATGGACGATATGGGCAAACCTATACGCCTGTATGAAGCACTTCGCGGTGTAAAACACAATTTGCTTTTATTTGATGGCAAGCCGACGGAAGAAGGCTATCGCAATATGGAAGAGATTGCAAAATCTGTCTTACAAGAATTCGGTGAAATAGTAAATTGCCATCTCATTTTGACCGCAGAGAGAGTTCCATCTTCATTGAATTTTGCAGGCACGGTCTATCTCGATCCGCAGCAAATTGCGCAGCAAGTTTATGGCTCCAGCACGGAATCGCAATATCTGATTCGTCCAGACTTTTACATTGGATTCCGTTCTCAACCGGCAAGATTCGAGCCGCTGGAAAAACATCTCCAGAAGGTGCTTGGAAATATTCCGGCAACGGTTTCTAAGGCCTGATGCGCTGCATCATAACAAACCAGGTTGTTCTCTCTTCCTTCCCAAATACCGGCTGGGAACGCCTTCCATCAAATTCGCTTCGATATCTTCCAGTGAGCAGTTTTTCGTCTCCGGCGCGCGCAAGTAAGAGAAAATCAGCCCGCCCAGACAAATGGCGCAATAGAGCCAAAACAGATTCGCCTGTCCTACCGCCTCCATCAGGCTGAGAAAGGTAACTGTCACCATCATGTTGCAGCCCCACGCCGATGCGGCTGCAAGACTCATGCCAATGCTTCTTACGCGTATTGGAAAAATCTCCGACATGATCACATATGGCATTGGTCCCAGACTAACTGCAAAGGCAGCAACGAAAATAGCCAGAGAGCCAGCGGCTAAATAGCTAAGCCATGGTCCGGCCTGCGGTTGCATTAGACCAAAGCTTAGCACCGCAAGCGATACCACCATCACTCCCAATCCGCCCAGCAAAAGAGGGCGCCTTCCAGCATGGTCGACGGCACCGGTAGCCACGACGGTGGCAACGACATTGACAGCACCAAGCCCTGCAGTGGCAAGAATTTGCGATGCCGTTCCTTCAAAGCCGACTAGTTTGAAAATGGCCGGAGCATAGTAGAGAACACCATCGATGCCCGATAGATTTTGCACCAGGAAAAGACCGGAAGCAGTAATTGACGCAGCCCTCACCTTACCTGTGAAAAGCTCCGACCAGGCAGGAGCCTCTAAGGGTTTTTCACCCAGGGAGATTATCTCTTCTTCGTCGTCTCTGTTGCCGAGCTGTGCCAATACCTGGCGTGCTTCTCCGATGCGCCCATTCATGGCCAGCCACCTTGGACTCTCCGGAAGAAGAAGCATTCCAGCTACAAGTCCCAAACCAGGCAAGCCGCCCAGTCCCATCATCCACTTCCAGGAGCCGGACGCAGAGAGCAGATAATCAGCCACATAAGATAAAAATATGCCGGTGGTGATTGCCAGCTGCACAAATGAGACGAACATGCCTCTCCATTTTGCCGGGCTTGTCTCCGCGACATACAGGGGCGCCACCATAGTCGCGATACCGCATGCAATACCCAGCAAGGATCGAAAAATGAGCAACATGGCGACGTTGACCGAGCACGCGATACCGGCAGCGCCGACTGCACATATCAATCCGGCCAACTGAATGACTTTGCGCTGTCCAAGTTTGTTCGTTAGAGGCCCGCTAAGAAATGCACCGGCAAGTGCACCGGCAAGCACAGATGTGACCACCAATTCCTGCACGATGGTGCCAAGTGCGTAGTCTTTGCTAATAAACTCCAGAGCGCCGGCAACAACAGCCGTGTTATAGCCGACAAGCAGACCGCCCAGAGCCGGAATGAAGCCAAGAAGAATGAGCAGATACTTCCCGGAGGCGCCAGACTTGCCGGAATCGCCAGAGCCACCAGATTGGCCGGAGTCTGTGCTATTAATCACTATCTAACCAACCGCAAGCCCGGCGCGCTTTTCTGCAACAAGCTTGCGTGCCATCCGCAAGGAATTGGCGGTAATCGTCAGGTAAGGGTTGGCGGCGCCCTGATTTCTCCAGGTGCTGGAGTCAGCGCAATACAGATTTTTATATCGCCAGAATTTCCCAAATACATCGGTGACACTGGTATTGGGATCGGTGCCCATCCGCAATCCGCCTATTTCGTGCAATGCACTTCCGGGCGGATTCTCCTGAATACGCACCAACTCGGCATCCAGTTGTTTTGCCACTTCAGGCATGCTTTCCATCATGCGTTTGATCAGTTGACGATCAGCATCACTGTGGTCGTAGACAACGCAGTAGCTGCTGGCACCGCCGCGTTTGCACTTTGTATCATCCAAAAGCGCCACGCGATTTTCTTTCTCAACAGTAGCAATACCAAAACAATAGAAAAGCAAATTCGTCCCATTCGACTGATGGTCGAGCCAAACAGTGGAGTGATATGGGCTGTACCAATCGGCTTCAAACGAACCTTGAATCTGAACCTGATAAGGCATGCCGTTTGTACCTTGAATCAAAATATAAAGCGGCAGACCAAGCGGTTTTTTCAAGCGCATCAATCCCTGTACGAATAAATGGTCGCCTATGTAATGGCCGACCGCATCACAATCTTTGTCGAGTCCTGATGCCATAACCAGTCGCGTCGATTGAATGCCACCACAGGCGAGGATGACGTTTTTGGGAGCAATCTCGTACCTGCTTCCATCTTCTGGTCTCAGCAAATGCAATTTACTGATTTTTCCATTGTTCTCTTCCAGTTTCACCACACACGTGTTTGCCACCAAACTGACACCACGCTTCTCTCCGAACGTCACCAGCTTCCCGCTGCGCAGCAGTCTTGCAACAGAGCTGTCGAAGCCATTGGAAATATAACCATTGGACACTGTAGTGGTATCTACACTAACAGGCGCATGCACAGCTTTGTACCCGGCTCTGTTTAAGCGTTCCATCGCCAGTAATTGCCAGTCGCTGCGAATGAAATGCGGACGCGTCGGGTGGCTTCCCGAGACGTGAATCATGCTTTCCGCTTCGTCATAATACGGTGCGAATTCTTTGTACGTAATAGGCCAGTGCGCGAAATCACTTTCTATGAAACGCGGCGCGCATCCTCCCCAGAAAACAGTGCGACCGCCAACCAGCGACCAGGCTGTGTTGTTGGTGACCAGAGGCTCGATATCGCGAGCCTTGAATTTTGCGTCCGGTATCCAAGCCGTGTCGTATTTCACAAGACCGTGAATCTTAGGCACGATTTCAGGCTGGCTGCGAAAAGGCGAGGTGCCGACATGATTGGCAGTGATGAAAGGACCGGACTCGATAATTACGACATTAAAACCACCGGCAGCCAGCTCAAGCGCACTTGTCACGCCCGCAGTGCCGCTGCCGATCACGAAGTAATCTACCTGGTCAGAACTCTTAACGACTGTTTCGATGTCGCTTTCCAAAATGGAAGCCAGCATGTCTTTGTTTCCGATTGAATGGATTAACCAGCAAAATGCTGATTAAAATCCGTATTCCCGCCAATGGTCATACAGTATACTATGACCCGTTCACAGGCGGGTTCGCTGGCGTTCAATTCTGGCCGGCGAAGCGGCTTAAAGTGGGCTAAGCATCATTACTCTATCATTCAGTCGAGTGCATTCATAAGGAGCGTCGCTATGCCAAAAGTTCAGGAAAGTGAAGCACTTCTTGCCATTAATGGTGGTGAGCCCGTGCGCAAAGCGCCGTTGCCGTGGGAATTGCCCGGAGCTCATTGGATTGGCGACGAAGAGCTCGATTTAGTCAGTAAAGTCGTAAAGGCGCAGAGCCCCTTCCGCTTCTACGGACTGGACAGCCAGCAAATGGTCACCAAAGTGGAAGAGGCATTTTGCAAGCGCTGGAATCGCAAGCATGCCCTTGGAGTGGCCAGCGGCACGGCCGCTCTGCGCATCGCGCTGGCGGCATTTAATGTCGGAGCCGGTGACGAAGTCCTCTTGCCCGGCTACATGTGGGTAAGCTGCATCGGTGCAATTGTCCTGCAAGGCGCTATTCCCAAATTGGTCGACATTGACGAGACATTCTGCATGGATCCAGATGACATGGTCGCCAAGATTGGACCGAAGACCAAGGCAGTGCTGGTAGTCAACATGAGCGGCGCCCCCGGGCACATCGAAAAGATTGCCAAGATTGCGCACGAACGCGGCTTGAAAGTTCTCGAAGATTGCGCGCAAGCTTGCGGCGCCAGCCATTTCGGCAAGCCGGCCGGCAGCTTCGGTGACATCGCAATTTTCAGCTTCCAACTGAACAAAAACATCACCAGCGGAGAAGGCGGCATGCTGATCTGCGATGACGACAAGTTGTACAAACGCTGCGTCGCCATTCATGATCTGGGCTATGCGCGCAGCAATGAGGGGCGGCTCGTGCCAAACGACGAGGATTACCAGATGTGGGGCTTTGGCAGCCGCCTCAACGAGCTGGCCGGCGCCATGCTTTTGGCACAGCTTGGAAAGCTGGACAAAATCACCGGCTCAATGCGCAGCGCCAAGTGGAAAATCCGCCGCGCCATCGAAGGCATTCCGGGTCTGGCTTTCCGAGACATTCCTGATCCCGACGGCGACAGCGGCCCCTTCCTGATCACGATCTACCCGTCCAAAGAAAAGTGCCTGGAGTTTACGAAAGCGCTGCAAGCAGAAGGAATTAGAGGGGCGGAAGGCAGCATGACTTGCATCCCGATGTCCGATTGGGGCTTGCACTGGTATTACAACAATCCCAGCCTGGTGAAAAAACGGTCGATCTCGAGTGACGGATTCCCCTGGACTCACCCGGCCAACGAATTCGGCAAAGCCATTTCATATGAGAGGGGAACCCTGCCGAAATGCGATGAATTGTCAGAGCGCAGCGCCATGCTGGCAATTGCTTCAACACTGAGCGATAAGGATGTCGAAGACATCATTGCCGCTTTCAAGAAAGTCGCAGCGCACGTTTTGAAATAGGGCGCAAGCAGCTCATATTTCGGCAATGAAAATTTGAATTACGCCTACCATGAGAATTGGAAAACGGTTGTCTGCCGATATTGCTGACCCGGGCGCAATATCACATTTGGGAAATCGGCGTGATGAACGGAATCCGGGTAGTGCTGCGTCTCAAAACAAATGGCGTAGTATTTTTCATATGCGCCACCCAAACCTGTGACCGATCCATTTAGATTATTGCCGGTGTAGATCTGCACGCCGGGTTCTGTGGTGTAGACAGTCATCCGCCTTCCTGATGTCGGCTCAAAAGCCACTGCAGCAAGAGTCGGTGAATCATCCGACATTGCACCGCTTTTATTCAAAATGAAGTTGTGGTCATAACCGCCGATTTTCATTTCGTCGATACGACTGCGCACCGTGCGTGGTTTTCTAAAATCCATCGCGGTTCCCTCAACGCCGGCAATCTCACCTGTAGGAATCATGCTCTCATTCACAGGCGTGTATGCATCCGACATGACGGACAACTCGTGATCGAGAATATCTCCTTTACCTGCGCCTTTGAGATTGAAATAACTGTGATTGGTCAAATTCAGCGGCGTAGCCAGATCAGTGCTGGCGCGGTAGTCGATGCGCAGCGCATTATCTGCGGTAAGTTCGTAGGTTACAAACACTTTTAGATTGCCGGGAAAACCTTCTTCCATGTTGGGGCTGAAGAGAGAAAATCGCACAAATGCGGATTGGCTTTGGGGCGACTCACCAAACTCCTCAACCTGCCACAGTTTTTTGTCAAAACCAATCAGCCCGCCGTGCAAACAATTTTCACCGTTGTTTTTTGCCAGTGTATAAGTTGTTCCATCCAATTGAAAAGAAGCGCCGGCAATGCGATTGGCATAACGTCCGATTGTTCCACCCAAATGCGGATGTTTGCGTAAATAGGGCTCGAGCGCATCAAAACCAAGCACCACATTGGCTACGTTTTCCTTGGCATCGGGCACATGAAGCTGCGTAAGTATTGCGCCATAATTGGTGACACTGGCAGTCAAGCCGCCCTCGCTCTCCAGAGTGAATAAATAAACCTTTTCTCCGGACTGAATTTGTCCGAATTCTTCCTGTTTGCACCTGACTGTCATTTTCCGTCCTTTCCGGTCCCATCCAGCATTTTGTCAATTTGGTTAAGCACTTTAAAGCGCTCTTGCAATAGTTGATCGGGCAGCAACTTTTGCTGCCTCAATTTTTTTCGATATAGATACTCACTGATAAGATTGTAATTGGTATAAGCCAGGCCCACGATATTGCCACTACCTGCAGTGACAGCACCGGCAAGAGCAAGGCTGGCACCGCGGCGATCGTTGTCGCGGCTTCCGTAAAATGCAACATCGGCAAGCGTATCTTGCGCCAGACCGGTGCCGGATAAGAGCGGTCCGATTCTCTGCCCCTGGTGAGCGACCTTGCCTCGATGGGCCAGCTCAATTTTCTGTTTTTCTACAATCTTGTCGTATCGGCGAGCCCAGAGAATATAGGCGGACACGCGCGAATCGACTGCGGCAGCCGTTTTTAGCGCGGCTGAATCAGTATGGTTGATGACATGATTCAGTTGAATCATTGCGGCTTTGGCATGATCTTCGCCGTAGTTCATGTGATCGCTCATCTTCTTGGCCATACGTTTGTGCCAGAATTTGTACATTTGCTTGCCGGCAACTGCGCTTGCCGGTGCACTGGCTATGCTCAAACTATCTCCGACTACCGAAACAGTAGCGGCGGGTCCTGCCAGCCCGTCTTTACCAGGATTCAGCGAGCGAAGCGCCAGAAGATTGCCGGCCAGATTGCAGCCTCCATTGGCTACATCAAGCATGTAGTAAGCGTTGGCACCAGCTTGAGTGGATTTAGCGGCCGCGTACACGTCTACAAATTCCGACACGCACCAATCTCTAAAACACACAAGAACAGTGTGTTCTGCCTTATTGATTGAAAGCGCTCTTAGTTCGGGATGTGCTTCGATAATTTTGCTGCGCTGTTCTAACAGTGCGTCGATTTCTTCGATGCGCGCGACAACATTGCGAACAGCAGCGGCGGGATTATTTCCCTGCTTTAGATTCTTACAAGCGGTGTATGCGTTGGAGCAAAGCTCCAGAAGCGAACTACCCGGACCGAGAATAACACCTATGGTCGCCAAGATTATGCCACCGCGGACTTCGCCTGTAGTGTCCTTCCCTTTTGTCTGTGGAGGCGCAGAGGAGGAGGTACCTCCTGATCTAGCGGATCTGCCTGACGAACTGGCGCCGGAGGCACCGGAGGACAGACCTGCGGAGAGACCGGTGGAGCGACCTCCTGAATTACTTCCCGAGCCACCTCCTGAGCTACTTCCCGAGCCACCCGACTGGTCGATTGAACCATCGCCGCGCCCGAAATCTGTGATGTCGCCCTTTAGTCCCTTGCGCGCCACATCGATGAAGATGATGTTTGATGCAAGCGTGCACGAAGTTGACGCGACTTGCAATAAGTAGTACCTGATGCGTCGAAATCTCGGCGCGGCTGTGCTCAAGCTGCGATAGTGCAAATAGTAGCGCTCAAGGTCCACCTCCTTGCAGAGAATTTCATTGGTCAGCTTTTCTACCTCCGCCTCCTGGTCGGTGACCTCCGAGGACTGAGCCAATGCAACCGGCCCGGACATGCAGGGCTGACCTGTATCGGCAACGATCAGCGCAGGCGCAATTACGGCCGGTCCAAGTAACAGACAAAGGCTCAATAGACTCGCACTTAGCGGCGAACGAAGCAAGGTAGACTACCGAAAGTTTGAAGGATGCCAGCAGGAAGGTACCGCAATTATACCGCCCGCTGTCACAAGTTTCTCATGACAAATCGAATCAGTCGGTGAGCAAGCGACTTTCCTTCCGGCGAGTTACTGAGAATGCGAAATTCCCGGCGCGCGAATTCGGCTGCACCTCTTGTACTGCCGCTGGATTTGGTATCACCCTGACCATAGTGAGGTGCATTTGCTTGCATCGCTTCTGTATAGTCGCAGGAGGAATTTGTGCGCCGGAAGTCCGGAGCTGAAAGTGGAGCTTTAAAATTCCATTGCCTTCGCTCTTCATTGCCGGCAATCTCATTGTTTTCCGAACGCAACCGGAAAACGGTGACGCCACCATACGCACCTGGTGTTGTGAGGTGAGACACATGGTCACTCGATTCTTCATCATTGCCCTGGTAGACGCAGATATGACCGTAAGGATGTGTCGCTGACTTATCGAATACTATGATATCGCCGCGCCGTAGTCCAACAATGTCGTCTTGCGAGACGGGCATGAATCGAGAGTCGGCAAGCAACTGTTCGCGTGCCTGATAAGCCGCACTTCCGGTCAGTGTCACTCCCAGTGGAGACAAAGCCTTGCTCACTCCCGTATAGCACCAGCCGCTTGATCTCATAGTTTCAGCGACCGATAAAGATCTCTGAGCAATACTCTCGGGGTCCAGTTCTTGGGCCTGACCGTTGACTGATACTGCTGGATCAAAGGTGACGGCCGATGCCGGCGCAACGCTGCCCCAGAGAATCGCTCCCAGGACAGGAAGCATCAAAACAGCACTGCGCATGCGTAGCTTCATGAGCAACCTCAAGATGCACGTACAGACCAGTATGAACACGACTGTATCTACTTTGGACGTTGATGAGTTGATCTTGTTTCCGCTGCCAATAGTTTATGATTATCAGCCGGCTCCGCATCTTGGGGGGAAAGAGTAAATGTTTGGTCATCACAATCACACATTGATCCAAGCCGATGTCGTGCTCATTGGCGCCGGGATCATGAGTGCGACTCTGGCGGTTCTCCTCAAAGAATTGCAGCCCGATCTCAAAATTCAGATATTCGAGACCCTTCAGTCCGCGGCAGAAGAAAGCTCGAGTGCGTGGAACAATGCCGGCACCGGACACGCTGCATTATGCGAATTGAATTACACGCCTGAAAAAAACGGTGGCACCATTGATATATCGAAAGCGCTGGAGATCAACACTGAGTTTGATCTTTCGCGGCAATTCTGGGCTTATCTGGTCAAAAAAGGTGCAATTAAAGATTCGCGATTGTTCCTGCATCCGGTTCCGCATATGAGTTTTGTGCGAGGAGGCGACAACGTCAACTATCTGAAGAAACGCTTTGATGCGCTCTCTAATCATCATTGTTATGATGGCATGAAATTCTCTACCGACAAAACAGAAATTGGAGAATGGGCTCCGCTCATTATCGAAGGGCGTGATACCAAAGAAGCGGTTGCCGCCACCAGAATGACGACCGGCACTGATGTGGATTATGGTTCGCTCACCAATTTGCTTCTCAATTCACTAAAGGGAAAAGAAGGGTTTTCAATACACTTTTCTTCTCGCGTTCAACATATTCGCCGCACAGAAAATTCTTCATGGCTTTTATCCGTCAGAGATGAAAAAACCGGCGAGCACTTCGATACCAAAGCGAAATTCGTTTTCATTGGTGCCGGCGGTGGCTCTCTGCCCTTGTTGCAGAAATCGGAAATTCCCGAGGCTGATGGCTATGCTGGTTTTCCCGTGAGCGGCATTTGGTTTCGCTGCGACAAACAAGACATTGTCACTCGCCACCACGCAAAAGTATACGGAAAAGCTGACGTCGGTTCACCGCCAATGTCCGTGCCGCATCTTGATACTCGCCACGTTGAGGGAAAAGTGGCATTGCTTTTCGGCCCCTATGCAGGTTTTTCGACAAAGTTTCTCAAGCACGGCTCCTACCTCGATCTCTTCACGTCCATCGACCCGGAAAATCTCCTGCCGATGCTGGCTGTGGGCAGAGACAACGCAGCCCTTGAGAAATATCTGATTGGGCAGGTCTTCGAATCTCATCACGAGCGCTTCGAAGCGCTCAGGACGTTTTTTCCCAATGCCCATGAAGACGATTGGCACCTGTCCGTTGCCGGACAGCGCGTGCAAATCGTAAAAAAAGACCCCAAGCATGGTGGCGTTCTGCAATTCGGCACCGAACTTGTCACTGCATCCGATCGCTCAATTGCGGCAATGCTCGGAGCATCACCGGGAGCTTCTACGGCTGTCTGGATTATGCTCGAACTGCTTCAGCGTTGCTTTGGAGATTCGGTAAAAAACGGCTGGTCAAATAAGCTGTCCGAAATCATTCCATCCTTCGGTCAATCACTGATTAAGGACGCTGAGCTTTGCCGAAAGATTCGCAGCGACACGGCCGAAGCGCTTAAACTATAAACGGTAAGCTCAGAATCCGGACTAACGGCTGCCGGCAATTGACAGAGGAACCTTATTCGACGCCTCTGAAAGCGGCGCTTCAGGAATCTGCACTTCGAGCCCATTGAGGTGCTCTTGAAGCCCGCCTTCCATCAGGTCGCATACGTCCTTCAAAAAAATTGAAGCTGCCTGTACGTCAATAACCTTTGCATTAAAGTTGAAGGAAATCGACATCATTGAGCGAATAACAATTTGATTGTCGACCACGACAGGCCGATCTTCTATTGCGCCAATACCAAAGGTTGACGTGCAGATACAGGGGCTTAAGACGGAGGATACTTGATATTTTCCCAACGTGGTCAGACCAAAGGTGGCTTTCTGACACTTTATCCGTATCGAAGGCAAGACACTTCCTATGGCGATAATTGCTCTGCGAACTAAATACGGAAAACGGGCATATGTGTTTTGCAGACACAGAGGAGGTAGCTCGGAAGTTGCTTTTTGTGCGTAACCTGTCAATTCGGCGGCAATTTGAGTGAGAGTCTTTTCGTCCGGTGACTCTATCTCTCCAAAGAACACCGTATCGTGCTTATCTTCATTGCGCTCAATCGTAAATCCGGCGACGATGTTTTCATAAGTGACCACAATGCCGAAAGGCAATACATCCGACCTGCTGCTTGGATGATTCTTTTGAGCTATTGCAATCGCTTTTAATAGAATTGCAGTGACAGTGATTTTGGTTCCGCACTTTTGCAGCTGCGCTTTCAGTCCATCTGCCCATGACATATCGATATCGCGCATTAGATAGCTGGGAACGGCGGACGACGAAATCATCGTCAGAAGATCAACCACCGTCTTACGGCCTTTAGGCAGCTTCCCATATGTAAATCTATTCACGTGCAGGCGGTCCTCAAACAAAGATCCTGTCAAACCTTATAAGGAGACCTGTCTCCGGTCTCAAACAACTCCTCAGACCGCTAGTCGGATCCTAGGATGCAATACGCTTGTATTGAGAAGCTCTGATTACAAATTTATTGAAACCTTTGAAATCACCAACCTTGGCACAGAACTCAGCAAGCGCGAAGTAATGATCACCTACCTGTGCTGGTGAATATCGTGAATCCTGCATCATCAACAGAATCAAGTCGCGCTGATAAAGGCGCGCCGCCAGAAAATCGGCCCTTTCCACCTTTGACTCGACAATCTCAAACAAGCGATCGATAAAAGGTTTGCCGTGTCTGTCAATGATCATCATTCACCTGTCTCATATACAAGAGGACCGACCGAGAAGCGCATAGTTCCAGTTGATTAAATAGATGGGCGATGAATCAGCACAAAGGTGGCTGTGATTTCGGTTATTTGAAGGCAGAGAAGCCCGGAGAGATCCGGGCTTCTCTGTTGGTCGGCTTCTCAATTAAGCTTATTTCTTGAGAGAAACTTCGCCCATACGATGCACATCCGAAACATTGTGTTTCTTATAGACTTCTTCTGCTCTCTTTAATTCCTCATTGTTGTTGCAATGAACTGCAAGAAGAATATTTCCATCTCGGATTTTGCCTTCGTACAATTTGGCTTCGTATTCAGGAATACCCATGCCGATCAAAGCACCGGCCACGCCACCGACGGTTGCGCCGACAGCGGCTCCGCTCAAAGCAGCCATAATCGGTCCGGCTGCAATTAGAGGTCCTACCCCAGGAATAGCGACTGCACCGATGCCGGCCAAAAGACCAAACACACCGCCGACTAAGCCGCCGGTTCCGGCACCAGCTACGGTGCCTTCGGGTGCCTTGGTCGAATTCTTATGGGCAAAATCTTTGGAACCTTCTTGATCCGGAAACAGTGCCGAGATTTCATTATCGACAAAACCACTGGCGCGCAAAGCGTTAACCAGACTTTCTGCTTCCAAATTCGTTTTTACTATTCCACAAACTGATTGTTTCATTTTATTCTCCATTGAGTTGTATTTGCAGTCAGTGACTGCCGCATCTGTCTTCTAGATGGACTATTTTTTATGGGCTATCGTAAGTAGATTCTTTACCGAGGAAACGCTGGAGCAGCTCTTCGCCAGCTCCTCAACCTTTGCCTTTTCCGATTCACTATCTACCGGTCCCCTCAAAGTAACGAGGCCCTTTTTAAAAAGAATTTTGGCGTTCTTGGCGTTCATCGAAAGACTGCTGTCGTCGACGATTGATTTGCGAATCTCCGCCAACGATTCCACATCGCTCTTCTTGTTGCCTTGCTTTTCAGCTGTCACTGCATCCTTGCGTGCTGCGCCAATGTTTTGTGCGCTGTTGTCCGCTTTAGGATTTTCTTTTGCACTGACCGCCAGGGTGCTTAAACTGAACAAAACACACGCCAGAACTGCGAACTTTCGCATATTTCTACCTCAATTGAAATCACTTACATGAGCTACCCATGTTGAAACGGTGAGGAGTGCCGAATGCGGAACGCGAATTGCTGCATAGGCAAACCTCACCGCACAACAGTTGATCGCCCAGACCTGGGTGAAAACGATTAGTTCCCATACTTGGAAACAAAATTTACAGCTTTACCCAGAGAGTCAAACAGGCGCTACAGCCATTAAGCTAAAAATCTTTTGTCCTTTCTCAGGTATATCGCTATTTGGGGTTCTGCCTTCGTTTCGTCTCTATCTTTGACTGCTCCAGCATAGGAACCTCCGGCAATAGCTTCTTAATTTCACAGATTAGCTGTTCCGCATCGAACACAGGCATGCTCACAAATGCATCCGCACCCAGTAATCGCGCCGTCGATTCAGCTGCAGTGTTCATTCTGGTGCCGATCGGCCCGGGAGCCAGAGCCAATGTCAAAAACATTGAATTCTTATGCAACACGTCGGTTCTCAGCCGCTTCAAAAAGTCGAACATCGATTCATCTTCCAGATGCGCTGCACAAATAATCACATCGGCATGATCCTGCCCATCTAGAAAAGCGAACGCTTCTTGAATCGTCTGCGCCGCCACCACATCGTGCCCGGCATCCTTACAGGCAGCTTTTAACTGGTCGGTATGCTCGAGACTGTCCATTACTAGTATGCGGAAAGTATCTTTAGGTGCCAACTTAGCGCAGGGAGGCGCGTGCTCTACTATGGGCTCATCAATCATTAGTTTCGCTTCCGGACATGTAACTCTAACGGACAGTTTGACAAATACTGAGACGTTAATTTGTTGGAAAGGTTGCATAGCTTAGCCAGCAGAGGCAGTCCAAAGCAAGTCCGGCGCCCGGTGTCTGGGCCAGGTCATCCATAATGGCGCTCTAACTATTCGTATGTACGCTATCGGAATGAATCGTCAGCCTATCGCTTGCCGGCGGAGTCGCTTCGTGTAGGCAGCATAACGATGCAAGTGCCTGGCGGCAAATTTCTGAGCAAGTGCTGCCAGCTCGAATTTGCCCTGCAGGTTATAAACTCTTGAGATTTCCAGAAGGGTGTCGGCAGCTTCCTTGAAGATCCGCATCCGCACTTCGTCTATGTTCACTTACCTTTCCTCTCTTTGCCCAGAGATCGGATGACGTCCAAATCGAAGGAATGTGCCTAAGCTCAATTCCTGGGCAAGTTTGCGCTCCCAATAGTAAGTTTCATTGCAATGCACCCAGTCACGCGTGAGAAAGTCCGGCAATGCTCTAATGCAAATGAATAGAATTAATTGTCGACTAGGACGCGCAATTGCCTAAAACACCGGCGATTTGTGATCATGAGGCGAAAAGGAGACCCATATGTCAAAAAAGACACATGATATGAAAAGACGAGCATACTCAGGAGAATTCATTCAAGATCAGCTGCGGTCAAATGAAAATGAAGCTCCGGATGCTATGGCTGCGGAAAACTCAACACCCAATCGGAAAGCAACCAAAGAGATTGGGGTGGAAGGAGTAGAGCCAAATTCAAATGTCTTTGCGTCAGGACACATGGTCGATCCTATTATAAATATGTACGATTTCGATGCAACCGTGTTTCACAGAAATATTATCAAGGACGCAGATCAAGAAGCCGCAGATCAAGAAGCTCCAGAAGAAAATGCTGAGATTCAACATTGCGGTCCAGAAGTTGAGTCACACTTTCCTGAATCACGAGACGTCCATTTAGGATTGCTGGGATTGCAAAAACAAGCGGACCCTCCCATAAAGACGTCTTCTGCCGTGGAGGCAAGCGAGAATAAAATAGTCGAGTGGTATCTGAAGCGCAGACCAAACTTTAGGCCCGCATGGGGCCAATTGCACATTTGGTAAGCGAAATGCCCAGCCAAAGAAAACGAAAAACGCACTGCCTCATTAGGGTGATGAAGCTGCCGGTTTGCCAGGGACTGTCTTATCCGGCTCCGTGAATGAAACAAAATCGATCATTTCCCATACACCGTCTTTATTTGGCTTGAAAATATCCATGCTTTGAGTTTCTTCTTCAAATGCAGGTTTTCCGTCTTTGGTCACGGTCAAATACCAGGTGATTCGCCCCACCGCCAAATTGCCCGAGCGATAAACATTGATCAGTTTGAATCGATACTTGTACTGGCGGGATTTGTCGGCAAAGAGTTTTTGAAATCTTGCCCGCATCGCTTGCCAATTTTCGGTAGGGACACCTTGATGATCGGCTCTAATGTCCTTTGAAAATAGTGCACATGACCCATCCAAATCTCTGCGATTAAATGACTCGGTCCAATCGGTAAAGCGTTGTTCAATAATTTTAAAATCATTGTTGCTAGAAGCAGCACCGACTGCGGTGCCAGATAAAAATGACGAAACCAGGAGACAAATAGCAAAATTGCGCATTCTTAAAATTCCGATGGTGGCAAAACAACCATGACATTCTCAATACAAAAAGACATCCCTTCACTTGCTTTTCGTAGACTTCTTTGCGCCCGTTGTATTGAGAGCGACCGCCGCGCGGATGAGCGCCTTAAAAGCATTGGCGTCAATCTCCTCACCTTGGTGAATGTCGATGGCGCGCCTCGCATTGCCGTCCAGACTGGAGTTGAAGAGCTTGGTTGGATCTTTCAAGGAAGCGCCCTTAAAGAAGGTCAGCTTTACTATCGCCTTATACGACTCGCCCGTGCAGATGCCGCCGTCATGGGACCATACCGGAGTGCCCCGCCATTTCCACTCTTCCAGAACTTCAGGGTCGGCCTCTTTGATGAGGGCTCGGATCTTTGCTAGTGTCTCGCCTCTCCAGTCACCCAACTCGGCAATTTTTTCACTGATCAGCTTAGTGGCTGCCGGGCCTGCTACTTTTTCTTGAGTTTCCATCGTCCTCCCTTTCGTTGGGGATAGTCCCCAGCTCACGAATCCAAGGCCCGATAACTCTACAATATGTTTCCACCAAATTTCAAAATGGGTAAAACTAATATGTTTGGCGCTCGAATCAATACAGCATGACTATTGCACGTTTCAAAAACAAACCTGATTGCTTCTTTGTGGCATTTGCTCTGGCTTTCAGTCTTCTGGCACAGACAATAACAGCTCAGGCTCAGACGGGCGGGGATTCAAAAAATGCCGTGGTTCTGGACCTGCCCAATAACAGCATCGGCACCCTTGAAAGAATCATAGACGGAGCCGATTACTCAAAAGAACACTCACCAGGTACAACCTTTGCACAGCTGAAAGGAAAGGTAGCGATCGCACCAAATACTATTCTCGGCGTGACTGTGCGCGATTCACTCAGCGACCCATTGCCGGTATTAGTTCGAATTCCACCCAACCTCGTACAGAGTCTTACTCTTATCGGACTGGCCGACTTCAACGAACGCACCATCAAATGCATTTTGCGTTTCAAGAACATCAAGCGCCTGCAGTTGGATGATTCCGAGCTGGACGACGCGGGTTTGGCGATGTTAGCCACCTTGCCCAACCTGGAAAGTCTCGTTGTCAGCCATACCCAAATTAAAGGCACAACATTTTCTAGTTTGTGCGCCCTCAAGAAATTGTCGCGACTGGATATCGGCTCCAATGAAATTAAGGGCGAATCGCTGACAGCGCTGACTTGCCTGACGCATTTGGACAACCTGTCGATTGGACGCTGCCATTTGCGCAATCCACACCTCTCTTTTCTAGCTGGGCTTCCAAACTTGCGTCAACTCGACATCAATGACAACCACTTGCTTTTCCGACCCCTGTATGAAATACATTGCGCGCCTCCCCAACCTCACGGACATCAAACTCGACGGCACGCAAATTTCGTCTAAAGGCATTCTGATGCTCAAGGGAGCACCCTTGAGACATGTCAAAGTCAGCCCGAATATGCTCTCAAGCGCCGAAACAGCAGAAGTGAAAAAAGTATTTCCCCAAGTAAAAGTGCGAGTAAATAATAATCAGACCCGCAATTTTGGAATTTTCAAAGAGTTGTTTGAAAAAGACAAATGAAGACCGAAAGCTGGTCCATCGCATCTCTAATTTATATGGGCTGGAAAATCTAGTATTCTGTGAAGCGGTCTAAACACCTTGACCTCTCTGGCTTACGCGTATGGAAAAGATGAAAATGCCTGTAAAAACAAAATCGAACGAGATAACGATTTTTCGTATTTATGATGCGCCGCTCAAAGCTGTTTGGGACGCCTGGAGTGATCCCGAGCAGATAGCACAATGGTGGGGACCGCGCGGATTTACGATCACGACGCACGACCGGGATATGCGTACGGGCGGACATTGGAAGTACACAATGCATGGTCCGGACGGGGTCGAGTACGCCAATACCACACAGTATTTGGAAGTTGCGGATCAATCCAAGCTGGTTTATGACCATGGCGGCAACGATGAGAAAAAACCGCTTTTCCGCGTCACAGCGCACTTTACCGAAAAGAACGGTAAGACGCACTTAGATATGAGCATGGCTTTGCCAACGCCGGAAGCGGCGGAACAAACGCGCCGATTTATCAAGCAAGCAAATGGTGAAACCACATGGGATCGCCTGGCTGAGTATCTTGCAAAGAAATTATCCGGAAAGGAGATTTTTTCTCTGAGCAGAACATTCGATGCGCCAATTGATCTGTTGTTTGATATGTGGACAAATTCAAAACACTTCTCTAACTGGATTGCACCCACGGGATTTACTTCCGAATTCTTGAGAGCCGACATCAAGCCGGGCGGAAGCAGCTTTTACTGCATGAGCGGTGGCGAGAACATGAAGATGTATGGCAGGGCTGAGTATTCGGAAGTTCAAAAGCCGAATCGCATTGTTTATACGCAGCAGTTTTGCGATGAAAACGAAAAAGTTGTACGACATCCAATGGCTGCCACCTGGCCCGAGACCAAGCTGACAGTTGTGGAACTGACGGCAGAAAGTCCGACCGAAACACGTGTCACTCTTACCTGGCAATGTCATGGCAAGACCACACCCGAGGAATTGGAAACTTTTGTCAATGCACGGGCCGGCATGACTCAAGGATGGACAGGATCCTTTGACAAGCTGGAGTCATACCTGCAGGAAATCCAGTGATTTCCAAAGGTTTGGCGGGCCGGCTCTTGCCATCTTAATCGTGCTTGTTCTCAGCGTTTGTTTCCTACGGTATTGCCATCTGGCTGGCCATATGTGACACTCAGTTGGGTACCAGGTGCAGCCGAGGAGTTAGTCTTGTCAATAGCAGAAACAAGGTTCTCACTAAAACGTGATATCCCGTCAATCGAGCAAGTTTTGATTCAGGCGCTTGTGGCTGCCGGCTGGAAATCGTCTCTAATGAGCCGGAACAAAATAACCACACAGGCATTGTCTAAGAATGTAAGCGCCGGTGGCGATTCATTAGTTGGTAGCTTCTCTGCGATTGTCACATGGGAAGAGCGCCCGGACAAAATAGATGTCCTTGTAGTCGTCAATGAAAGGGCGTCGAATACGCCGGCAATGTCAGCAAAATGCGCTGATTATTGCAGCGCCATTGTTGCCGTTATTCCTTACAACTGCTTGCTTTCTCAAGAAAGAAGTTCAAGCGACGTCTAACCCAAAAGACTCACCTTCATTCGCTGGTCACGTACTTCGATACGAGCGTTTGCCACTTCTTGCTCTCCAGCACATGCAGGATAGCGCTATTGATCGGTTTGCGCAGTGGGCTGTTGTAGGGCAGTGGAATGGCGGCGAAGTCTTGTCGCAGGGCAAAACGCAAGACGACAATCTTATTAGCAAAGAGAGTCTGTGCGTAATAGGACAATGTGGTCCCGCCGTATACAGCCGCATCAATCTTGTGTCCTACCAGAGCCTGCAAGAGATCTACTGGAGTTTCGTAAGTAACGTATTTAATATTGCGGCGATTCAAATATGCCTGGGCAGCCGCACCGATCACGGTGCCGACCCTTACATGCCGCAAATCATCCGGGCTGTTCACGATCGATTGCAACTGCTTTGATGTGAGCAGCGACGCGGCCCCTGCGGTAAACAGAGAGAAAAGCATGACGCCAACCAACATCCACACTATTGCAAACAACCGTGCCGGCGTTGTTTTCGGTGCAGATGTGGTCCAACCGATTGACTGCGGCAGGTCACGCCCGGCCAGCACCATTACGGACCAGAAGAGACTTTTAGCAAAAGCTTTCTTGTGCTTGCCGCTGTATTCCTCCGAATCGCCCCTTTGCTCCAGGAGCCACAAGAAAGTGGCGCCCATCAGCGTCACAGCAATCATGAGGAGCAAAAGACTAACGAAGCTCCAGTTCAAAAATGTCGAGCGAAATACATTGGCCAGGCTTGGTTGTTGATCAGCATTTACTGCCACAGTCTGGTTGAAAACAAAGTATGGATCGCTGAAATCGAATTTTGCTTCTCGCTCGATTGTAATCGCCAGTCCGGTTGCTGCGGCATCCACTGTTCCGGTTTCCACAGCCTTCAACACACCTTCGAGATCGTATTCCTTGAATTCATAAGTCAATTTCAGGAATTCCGCGATCTCACGCCATAAATCGACAGTAATGCCTGTCCAGGCGCCATCGTCGTCTTTCATGGACCATGGAGGTCCAGTCATCACTCCGACAACCAGCTTCCGCTTCAGTTGCTCGGGCGCGGCATCGGGCTGTGCTATCACAGGCGCCGGTCCAAACAACACCGAACACACCAAACACAGTACAAATACCCAGGTCAGTCGCTTGTCCATATCTTGACTTGGCTAGACTCCGTGAAGCGAAGCAAATTCGGATACTATACTCTTCGCCGCCCACCTTGACATCCACGGCTGCCATGGGCGCACGGGACATGAAAGCAGAATTCCAAACAAAGCAAACAAACACTTTCCCAACTGCTTTGAAGCCGGAATGGCGCCGCGAGACAGCCAATATACTGGGCATATACGTCCAGCCACTGAGCAAAAACCTGCGGAGCAACGTTATATGCAGCCCCTTCCACCACCTCCACCCCCATTCACAGAAGAAGACCTGCCGGCGCTGGTCAAACAACTGGAAGTCACGTTAAAAGAGGTAAGACTGAATGCTCTGCAAAAACTGTGGGATTCTACAATCTCAGCCGCTGTTGCAGAGATTCTCACTGCCGCGGCCAGTGATTCTGCGACGCATCCGGCCGCAGGTTTAATTCTCAAAGTCTTCCAGTCTGACTCTGATCTTGATGTGCGCATCAAAGCGGCCGAGGTTTTGCACTACAAATTACCGCACACCTTAGAGGCAACAATGGCTTTGCTTGCGGCTCTGAATGAATCAGACGAGCTGATTCGCCATAAAATTGCCATCCTTATGCCGACGGAAAGCTGCTATGTGCCCGAGCTGGCAAAGGCATTAGCCAATGATGATCCGACTGTGCGCAGGGGGATTGCCTATGCGATCACGCTTGCATACTCGCGTGGTCCTCACGATGCAAATATCACGAAAACACTGATCACAGCCCTGTCGGATACTGATTCGGTAGTTCGCCTGCACGCTGCCAACGCCCTGGGTAAATATGAAAACGAGGGCGCGACAGCCGAACAAGCCCTGACTAATACGTTGAAAGATGCAGACCGCACGGTGGCATTTGCAGCCGCAAAAGCGCTGCTGAGGACGAATTCGGATCATAAAGAAGCCAACCGGGTTTTCGACGAACATATTGAAGCTGCGCTGGCCGATAGCGACGAAAAGGTCCGCTGGTCGGCTCTCTGTGAGTTGTCGGCTGCTAAAAGCGTAAATGCGAAGTATGCCGAGCCAGTCATAAAGCTGCTCGATGGTACCGACGGAGATCAATATATGGCGCTGAAGGCGCTTGAAAAGATTGGACCTGCAGCCAGTCAGGCAATACCGAATTTGAAGCGCTTTCTTGTCTCTAAGACGCGGGTGAGGGAAACAGCACAGACTCTGGCTGCGTTGCAACCGCAAGACCCGGAAATATACGACATTCTGGCCCGCATGTTTTTGGCGAGCTATCCACATAATGTCGCACTGGTGCATTGTGCTGCCGAAGGACTTGCTCTTTTCGGAAAGGAAGCAGTGCCATTCCTCATCAAAGGCTTGGATTGGGACAAGGGCATCGTGCACATTTCAGCAGTCAATGCATTGAGTCATGTCGGCAAAGATGCAATTGAGGCCGTACCTGACTTGTTGAAGATTATTGATGACGGCGGCGGACAACCGGCTGCACGTCACTGCCATGATACTGAGTTTCGCTCGGCGGTTTTGGATGCGCTGGCAAGTATCGGCCCAGATGATGAACGCGTGCTTGAACGTCTTGGGTCAATTGCGGCAGACATCAAAGATGGCAGAAACAATGCCGCTATCGCCGCTCTCAAAACAATCGCAAGCCAACGTGCATTGGATATCGCCAACCGGCCGCCTGAGTCTTCAGGTCCTCCAGCACAAACGAAAGAGGAGAAAGAACTGATTGCCAATCTGCAAAGTCAGTCAGCAGAGAAAAAACTGAAAGCATTGGAAAGGCTGCAAAAATTCCTTCCTTCCAGTGCGCATCTGTTTACAAATCATGTGATCAATCTGCTCGAACATGATCCCGACCTCAATGTCCGTATAAAAGCAGCCCAATTTGCAGCGTCTTCATTGCCGGACACACCGGCAACCGCAAAAGCCCTGCTTACTGCTTTGAGTAACCCAGATGAGAGGTTTCGCCAGGCTGTTGCAGCCGTGATACCAACACAGGTAGTGCGAGGTTTCTTCATTAGTTTGGGTTCGACGCGAGGACCGATACGCAATATAGCTGTCAATGCACTTGAAGGTCTGGGCGACGGCTCTGTGGCACTGCTTGTCAAAGCACTGCCGACCGGAGGTGCAGATGATGCTGCACTGATATTGAGCAAAATTGGAAATAATGCGCGGGCAGCAGTGCCGGCCCTCCTGAGACAAGTTCATGAAGGACATGCAATGTTCAAACTAGGCGGCGATGGACGCTCGGACGTCCTGGATGCTTTAGCCGAAATCGCACCGGACGACGAACGCGTTCTCGAATGCCTTGCCGATTTAGCGACACAAAAGCAAAGCAATCCAAAGGATGTCCCTACTCCAATGGCGAAGGCTGCATTTGCTGCCTTAAAAGCAATCGGCACCGAACGCGCACTGCAAATAGTCAGGAAAAACGAAAGCGGTATACAGGAGGTTCGCTAATGCCAGACACGAATCTGCCGCAGGTCATGATTACAATGACCGACACCTCGACCATAAGAATAGCTGACTCCGATGTGCAACGTGATTATGTACTCAACGTTTTGACAGGTCTGCTCTGGTCACGCGAACCAATTTGCAATGTTGCGATTGATGCGCTGACAGCGATCGGCAAAGAAGCAGCGCCATATCTTCTTAAAGCTTGTGCTGCGCAAACTCTGGCACCGTCTGTTCTGGATGCCTGTGCTGAAGCGCTCAGCAAAATGGCGGTGGTAGACTCGGCGGTGGTGGCGGCCCTTCTGCAACTGGTTGAGGAAGGACATTCACGCCCGCATTCGCTGCTGAATGCACTGGCAAGGATTGCCCCAGGCGACCAGCGCGTTTTGAACTGCCTTGAAAGGCTGGCATTGAACCCGCATGATACCAGACAAAAGCCTGCTATTGACGCCCTCAACATAATAGGCAGCTACCGTGCTCTGGAAATATTGGAGCGGGTACCTCAGCATCAATCGACAAAAGACGAACAACTGCTGACCAGGCAATTGCAGAGTAAATCACGCGATGAAAGGCTGGCTGCATTAGACATGTTGCAGCGGATTCTACCTGACGGCGCAGACGTCTTTTTAGACTTGGTGCTCAGTCTCTTTGAGCAAGAACCAGATCAGGAAGTTAGAAAAAAGGCAAGCCGGTATATTGCTTGTGCGATACCTTGCACGTCTAAAGCGCTCAGTGATGGGCTTGCCGATCTGATGGACCCAGGTTCGCGCATTCGTTGCGCAATTACGGAGGTCGACTCGCTCGAGCCAATTTTCGATTGGTTAGATCGTCTAATTTGTTCAACCTCAACATCGCCGACGATCCGTTATATGTCGGCTCGGGTATTCAGAAGTTTTGGAATCGCAGGTGTGCCATACCTGGTGAAAGGGCTCTCGAGCTTTTCCTGTCACCCACAGCACATTGTCGCTCGCGAGCTGGGCAAAATGGGAA
>CAZHEZ010000112.1:0-25344 GCA_964531315.1 uncultured Candidatus Obscuribacterales bacterium
TGGACTGCATCGAAATTGCTCGACCGAGCCGAAATGGTGACGACATATGTCAGCCAGGTGAACGCCCGCAAACAACGCCTCGTGGAGGCGCTTCAATCGCGGCAATTTGAGGTGATTAACGGGGCCGGAAATGCTGTATTGCTTTCGCTTGGAATTCTGGCTCATAAGTTTTGCGATTTCTGCCGGCAAGAAAGAGTGCTGGTTCGCAATCGCAGCAAGCAGGTTTTTCCAGGCGTGGAATCAGATCCGATGTGGGGTCGGATTCGCATCTCGATAGGCACTGATGAAGAGCAGGAGCTCTTTCTTTCCGCTCTGGATAAGTTTCACAGTCGCTATGGAATTATCTTCGACCTGGACGGCACCCTGGTCGATACCAGTGCAAGTTTTGATGAAACAGTCGCGCAGATGGTGGAAAGATACTCAGGCAAGCCGCTTTTGCACGACGAATTGAGAAAGCTTCGAGAAGAAGGTGGTTTCAATGACGATTGGGTGGCCTCGGTAGAGCTTCTCGAACGTCGCGGTGTGTCGGTCTCTTTGCAGGAATTTACTCCGGAAGCGACAAAGCTTTATCTGAGCCTGGCACCATCAACTGAAAAACTTTTGATGGCTGTGGAAGCCCTTGAGAAATTTGCCAAACGCTTTCCGATTTTTATTGTCACCGGACGAACGCGCGGCGAGTACGATCCTGTTTGGGGAGATCGTTTAAATTCGATGTTCAAACGGGTTTACTGTCTCGATGATATTGCCGGATTGGGTCCGAAACCGTCGCCAGATTATTTGAGTCGCAACCTCAAAGATTTTGATTTGCAATACGGAGTCTATGTCGGAAACTCGGTGGATGACATGAGTGCGGCGCTTGCGGCAGGCATGGACCGCATCGCCATCAACACATCAGCTTCGGATGCCGCACTGATCGAAGCGGGAGCCCAAATAGTAATCAACAATATGAGCGAACTAGAGAAGGTGTTTCAAATATGAAAAGCGCTGTGCAAAATGGTGAGAATGTTGATAGCTCCGCCGCAAAAGCTACGAGCCGCACGGCATCTGTGACGCGTAAAACCAAAGAGACGGACATTTCCATTCGCGTCGACCTGGATACACCAGGTGAGGTTTCCATACAGACTTCTCTGCCCTTTCTATCGCATATGTTGGAGGCTCTTGCTGTCCACGGCAGATTTAGTCTGGTCATAGACGCCACAGGCGACATTGAAGTCGATCCGCATCACCTGATTGAAGATACCGGCATTGTGCTTGGTGAAACAATCTTCAAAGCCCTGGGTGGTTTTAAAGGCATCGAGCGGGCCGGCTGCTTCACGTACCCCATGGACGGCAGTTTGGTTCTCGTCGCCATTGATATTTGTGGGCGTCGCAACCTGACCTGGAAATTGCAGTTCGGTAATTTCACTGTCGGCAATCTCGACCCGAATCTTTTCCGCGAATTCTACAAAGGTTTTGTCGATGGCTTGCGTTCGACCCTGCATGTAAAAATGTTGGAAAGCGACAATGACCATCATGTGATCGAGGCCTCGTTCAAAGCGCTTGCTCGTGCATTGCGCCAGGCAATTACACCATTGCCGGGCAATGAATATTTGAGCACCAAAGGAGTCCTCGATGAAAACTGAGGTCGACCTGGTTGATGTAGTGGGAGGAAATCTGGGCAGCGTCAGACGCTGTCTCGATCGCCTGTCGGTGCCCTACAACCTGGTCAATCCAGGACATCCGCCTGATGGCTCGCGCCCGATTATTTTGCCCGGTGTGGGAAACTTTGGCGCCGTGATGGCGAATTTGCAAAAGGGTGGTTTTGACAAAATGGTAAAACACCTGGTAGCCGGCGGCACTCCTTACCTGGGAATTTGCGTGGGGCTGCAGATCTTGTTTGATTGGGGGGAAGAATCTGACAGCGCCGGGCTTGGCCTTTTACCCGGAAAGGTCGTGCGTTTCAAGCAAGGCAAGATTCCGCAAATAGGCTGGAACCGCATCGAATGTCCAGATGTTCAGCAAGACGAAGGCAACCCCTGGCCCAGCGGCTACGTATACTTTGTCAATTCATTTTTCCCGGAGCCGGAAAACAATAAGGATGTTCTTTATACCGCCGATTATTTTGGCAATTTCTGCGCTGCTGTCCGGCGAGACAATATAACTGCATTTCAATTCCACCCTGAAAAGAGTGGACCTTTCGGTCAGACTCTGCTTACGCGTTGGCTGGAAAGCGTATCGGCAATTTCTGCAAAGGCGCACCTCTCAGGAGGCGGGAAGTGCTAGCCAAGCGTATCATTCCCTGCCTGGACGTCAGAGACGGCCGTACGGTCAAAGGGGTCAACTTTACCAATTTGCGGGATATGGGATGCCCAGTAGACCTTGGGCTCATGTACGAGAGTCAGGGCGCCGACGAACTGATGTTTCTGGACATTACCGCATCAGTCGAAGGTCGCGCGGCCATGCTGGAGTTTGTTGAGCGAGTGGCAGACACGCTCTCGATTCCCTTCACTGTCGGTGGTGGCGTTTCCAGCGGAGAAAATGTTACCGATCTTTTAAATGCCGGCGCCGACAAAGTATCCATGAACACAGCCGCCGTGAAAAGACCGGAGCTAATAAGCGAAGTCTCGAAGCAATTCGGATCGCAGTGCTGCGTGGTGGCAATTGACGCCAGGAAGAAAGAAAGTGGAAATGGATGGGAGGTTCTCATAAAGGGCGGAAGAGAAACGACCGGGCTGGATGCCCTGGCCTGGGCTGAAGAGTGCGTCAGTCGCGGTGCCGGAGAGATTCTTCTTACCTCGTGGAATCGTGATGGCATGCAAACTGGATTTGATCTGGAGATGGTAAAGGCGTTTTCTTCGGCATTGCCTATTCCAGTTATTGCATCCGGTGGTGCGGCCGATCCAAATAGTTTTGTCGAAGTGTTCCAAAAAGCGGGTGCGGATGCGGCGCTTGCGGCAAGCATCTTCCACGATCGCTTGTACAGCATTGGCGATGTGAAACAAGCTGTGAAAAATGCAGGAATCAGCGTCAGGGATTAGCGCATTCAAAAAGTTCAGGCAATAACCAAAAATGGTGAAAAATGATCGTACCCAGCATTGACATTATGAGCGGAAAAGCTGTCCAGCTAAAGCAGGGCAAAGAGCTGGTTTTGGAAAGCGAACGATCGCCTTTGGATTTGGCCCGCGAGTTCAATCGCTTCGGCGAAATTGCCGTAATCGATCTTGATGCCGCGATGGGAAAAGGAAACAATCGCGCTCTCATCAGAGAGATCTGCAAAATCGCCGATGCGCGAGTGGGCGGCGGCATACGTGATGCCGAAACCGGACGGGAATATTTGAAGGCGGGGGCTAAGGCGCTGATTTTTGGAACGGCGGCTTGCCCTGAGATATTGAGCGAATTTCCTAGAGAAAGAGTGATGGTGGCGTTGGATCAAAAGGGCGGCAAAGTGCTCGATAAAGGTTGGACCAACAGCACCGGAGAATCCGTATGGGAAAGAGCCGAGCGCCTGACTCCGTATTGCGGTTCTTTTCTCACTACATTTGTAGAAAGCGAAGGCGGACTGGGCGGCATCGATATGGAAGCCGTCAAAGAGGCCAAAGAACGCCTCCAGCGCCCTGTCACCGTAGCTGGTGGCATCGCCGCTACTGAGGAAGTGGTGGAAATTTCCAAACTTGGTTTAGATGTGCAAGTAGGAATGGCGCTTTATACCGGGCGCATCGACCTGGCTGAAAGTGTTATAGGCGCCGTTAAATTTGACGTCAATGGGCTGGTGCCGATTGTCGTGCAAGATGTCAGCGGAAAGGTGCTGATGCTTGCCTATGGCAATCAAGCATCATTGAAACGTGCGCTCACTGAAGCTAAGGGCATCTACTACAGCCGCTCCCGCCAAGAAATCTGGGAAAAGGGATTGACATCCGGGAGCGTTCAAGAACTGATTGCCTGCCGCCTCGATTGCGACAGGGATTCAATTCTCTTTACGGTTAAACAAACGCAGGGCGCCTGTCACACCGGCTCTTACAGTTGTTTCGGCAGCGCCGCCGCGCATCGCGGTTTTGCTATTGAAGATCTCTTCGAAACCCTGAGCCAGCGTAAGGAAAACGCGCCTGAGGGCTCATACTCGGCGACACTGTTTCAAGACCGCGATAAACTCTCCAAAAAGCTTATGGAAGAGGCATTTGAGGTGGTATCGTTTAAGTCTCGCGAAAACCTTCGTTGGGAAATTGCCGACTTGCTCTACTTTGTTAGCTTGCTGGCTGTCGATGAAGGACTTGATTGGAAAGAGATCGAGCTTGAGCTGGGGGGACGCCGCAAATGATTCCGCTTTACAAGGGTGCCGATGCCATTGCCTGGCTGAAAAAAATGGCCAGCGGCGCCGATTCGGACAGCGAATCCATACCGGCACCGCCTCCACTGACAGGATCTGGCGGGAGCGGTCCTCCCGTGGCCAGCACCAAGCATAGCGGAACCTTTGGGGCGCTTAATATCCCGCTGGAAGTCGAGCAAATTATCAATCATGTGCGCCGCGATGGCGACGCTGCAATTGCGCAATTGGCAAATCGGTTCGGCGATACGATTGCACCGCCTCTATTTATGGAGCAAGAAGGCATCGATGCGCTTTCCGGGCAGCTGCCTAAAGACACCGTCAGAACCATCGATCTGGCCGCCGAGCGCATTCGCGCTTTTGCCGAAGCAACACTTGCGGCAATCAGACCGATTCACGTGTCTTACGAACGGTTTGATACCGGACTTAACTTTCGCCCCGTTTCCCGGGTCGCCTGCTATGTGCCGTCCGGCCGTTTTCCTCTCGCCTCGACCGCGCTGATGACGGCAATTACTGCCAAAGTTGCCGGTGTTTCTGAAGTCTTCATTCTTTCTCCCAATCTTACCGACGAAATTCTCTACGCCGGCACCGTATCTGGTGTAACCGAATTTCACCAGATTGGTGGTGCACAAGCGGTGGCAGCGGCCGCATATGGCACCAAAACAATAAAAGCCGCCGACATGATAGTCGGACCCGGCAATGCTTATGTGACTGAAGCCAAACGCCAGTTGCAGGGGCGGATCGGCATCGACATGCTGGCTGGACCAAGTGAGATCTGCATCATTGCAGACCACGGGAGCAATCCTTACTGGCTCGCTCTCGACTTGCTTTCGCAAGCGGAGCACGATCCCGATGCGCGCGCCTTTCTTCTCACCGACGATGAAACTGTGGCCACGCAGGTTCTGGCAGAACTGCCGAAAGTTCGCGGTGAAATTGCTTTGCCGGATTTTATTGACGAGAGTTTGAGTAAGAGCGTCATTCTGGTTTTGCCGGACATAGTTGCCTGCATCGCTGCTGCCAACAATATTGCCCCCGAGCATTTGCAATTGCATGTTGCAAAACCCGAAGATTTACAGCCGCATCTGGTTAATTACGGAGCGCTCTTTATCGGTTATAACGCCACAGTGCCGAACGGTGATTATGTTGCCGGACCGAATCATACTTTGCCGACTAATCGCTCGGCGCGTTTTGCCGGTGCCTTGAATCCGCTCACATTTTTGCGAGCGCAGACATGGATTCGAGTGAGGGCAAATGCGGACGAATTGCATCAAGAGACAGAAGCATTCGCCAATCTTGAAGGTCTGAATGCCCACGCGGCAGCCCCCAGAGCTCGCTATATTGAGAACGCGTAATGCTTTGCTGAACGGTCTTTTGCCGAATTTTCGCCACAGTCAATCGCTTTGATTACAAATGCTTTAGGTGTATCTGGTTTGCTTTAAAGCAATTTTGGGAATGAACGCATCAGTCTAAGTCCCCATCACTTCTTACCAGGACAAAAATATGCAAAAGGCTCGCGCATTAGCGTTGCTGTCATTGTCACTTGCCTGCATAACTCCTGCCTTTGCTCAAGGCATGATGGAAGGCACCTTTGTCAGAGGATTGGGCGCCGGCATGGGTGCCGGCACCGCCGCCAGCCTCGGCAAAGGCAAGACGGTCAGACGCACTTACGAATCCATGCTTCAGGCCCAGCAAGCAATGCTCGCGCAGACCAAGGCGATTGAGCAGTATGTGGCCGCCGGCGCTCAGCTGGAAGCAAAAAAGCAATGGACCAATGCCGAACAATACTTTCAGTACGCGCTGCAAATGATTGCCAAACGCGACGGGCCGGGCAGCCCCAAGAGTGTCCCCGTGCTCGAGCATCTGGCCAAAATCAACAAGGACCAGAAGAAACTTGACCAGGCGATAGGCTATCAAAAGACGGTCGTGGCATTTGCCAATCGAGCGGCTCAGCAAAATCCTGCCGCTGCCGTTCAAGCACAAAATTTTCTCTCCAGCATGTATATCGACAAGGGCGATTTCACAAATGCCGAGGGCGTTTTGAAACAATCTACCGATATTGTTCGCAAGGATCGCTCGATCAATCCTCAAACTTATACCTCGACACTAAAAGTTTATGGTGTCGTTTTGAGAAAGCTAAACAAAACGGCGGAAGCCGATCAGGTTGATGCTGAGTTGGCGACGCAGAGCACAGACGGTACTTCAACTACGGCTCAAACTGCGACTCCTGCACATTCCAATTCACCAGTCGTCACAGCCACACCACCTGCGGTGCCAGGCGATGCCGGTAGTGCAAATACATCGGCTACAAGCACCACCAACTCGGCCGCTGTGGACCCTACAACCGCTGCCGGCAGCGCCCTTCCCGAGACTGCTCCTTCTGCTGCTGCCAATTCCTCTTCTGCTTCTGTTCCTGTTTCTGTTCCATTACCGCCGCCGACAGCCGATTGGCCGGTCATAGGCTCAGACGGAAAGATATCATCTGAACCGGCACCCAAGGTGCAGCCACCTGCTGAGACAACTGCTCAAACAGCTCCTCAAACTACTCCTGCGGCTACCACTGTGGCGCCGTCGGAAGCCCCTGTAGCACCTGCTGCCGCACCGGTTGTGGAGCCTGCTCAGACGGCCCCAAAAGAGGTGCCGTCAGCCGATAAACCACAAGCGGAGTAAAGGCACAGAGAATGACTGACTCGAAAAGCGGCAACTGGGATGCAGTAGCAGCCGAAGCGGAGGTCAATCCGCTTCTGGGTGAACTGCCGGAGCAGTACGAGCTGGAGATGAAGGTGAGAGAAGGCGGTATGGGAGCCATTTATCGCGCTCAAAATCGCTACACCGGAGCGAATTTTGCCATCAAAATTCTTTTGCCGAAATTTGCCGCCGATGAAGAGATGCGGGCTCGATTTATTACAGAGGCAAAGGCTGCCAGTGCTCTCAAGCATACCGGAATCTGCCAGGTCCGTGATTTCGGCATTACAAAAGGCAAGATGCCCTATCTAGTTATGGACTGGCTGGATGGAGTGACGCTTCACGAGTACGTTTGCCAAAAAGGACCATTGCATGCTCGGGAAGCGATTCCGATTTTCATTCAAATTGCCACAGCAATCGGCAATGCCCACAAGATGAAGGTAGTTCACAGAGATTTGAAGCCCGAACACGTCATTCTCTGTAAAAACGAAATGGGACATCCAACTGAAGTTCGCATTGTCGACTTTGGTATTGCAAAGCTGATTCATGATGAAACTGCTCCTCTTCCCAAAGAAGGTCTAACCATGGACGGCATGGTGATCGGCACACCGCTTTATATGAGCCCACAGCAGATTAAAGGAGTGAAACTGGACGGTGCCACCGACATTTATTCGCTCGGTTGTTTGATGTATTTCACACTTTCCGGAATTCCGCCATTCGAAGGCGACACCTACATGGATGTGATGTACAAACACGTCAACAATCCACCGCCTGAATTTCCGTCTTTGGTCAAGGTTTCCGCTGACTTGCAAAATATCATTTTCCGGTGCATGGAGAAGCTGCCTGAAGACCGCTTTCACACGATGGAAGAGTTGGTTACTCAGCTAAAGAAACTGACAAAGGGACAGAGCATAGATAGAAAGACTCTCTCGCATGTTCGAGAGAAAAATCGACAGAAGTGGATAACAGTTGTGTTCTTCCTGGTCGGTTTTTTTGTCATGCTCGCGTTATCTCTACTTTTACAGAATTTCTTCGACGCCTCCGATTCTAAGTCCGCAGCCCCCAAAAAGCCCGCGGCCGCAAGCGGAAAATAGCCGCCAGTTGGACTTTAGCGTCCTCGTGTTTACACCATTCACAGGCGCGCATTGGCGCCCTACCATGGGGTCACTTCCACCCTCAAATTAACCGAGCCGACGTCTTTAAATGACTCCTGTTGGCAGAGCTGTAGAAACCGAGATACCTCAACCAAATGAGGCTGTACGTCAAGTGCCTGTCGCGCACTCTAGCCTCTTTGACGACGCCTATGGCTTTGTCGAGCGCCACCCGATAGCTTCTGCCGCCACGGTCGGGCTGGTAACGGCCGGAGCATATGCAGCCTCACGCTACGTCCCCTACGCCTTAACCCAGCGGGCACTCTCTGTCGCAGCCAAGTCCTTGAATCCGGAAGACATCCGCATAGTGCCTTTGACCGAAAAGAATCTTCCTGCTGCCATTGAGGCGGGCAAAGACGGCTTCCGCTATGGAATGGGCTTTCTCAATCCGGCCGCCGACTTCAAAGCATCCTTGAATCCGCTCGCTACCAAAGTGGGTGAGAATGGACTGTTCACTGAGATGAATGCTCGTTATTTCCTGGCTGTGGACAAGGAAGGGCGAGTTCTGGGTACGACCGGTTTGTATGAAACCAGCAAAGACCAGGGACAAGCCATGTGGTTGGGCTGGATGAGTGTGAGACCGGCATTCAGGGGCAAAGGGATCGGGCAAAAACTGCTCGATTTCTCGATTGAAGAAGCAAAAACGAAAGATGTCGATTATTTGAGGCTGTTTACCAGTACCTATCGCGGAGAGCGTGCGGCGCAGCCGCTTTATGAAAGGGCCGGACTAAAGATTGTCGGCGAAGAGAAGCATCCGCTGCCGATTCCAGGTCTGAAGTTCTTATTTAGAGAGATGCCGCTGAAACCTGGAAATGCTTAGTTAGCTTAGGTTTGGGGCGGCAGCCTGGGCTGAGAGGTTACAGTGCGGGCTAGCCAGGGAACCTGCGCGTTAATTATCATTGATTGTGGCGCTGCTCCGCCGTTAGAGCCACGCCTTTCGGGTTAAAAGCTATTCCCGGCTCTTTGGTATCTCCCCAGATAACGGCGTTGATTTTGGGAACACTGTCTGTGCGCAATTGTGCGTCCATAGCATCGACCATAGTAACCGTCTGTGCGTTCTTCGTATCCGGTTTGAATGTGGCGCTGGCGGCGATCATTACTCCTGCCATCGCACTTTGTAAGTTTTTCCATTCTGGACTGGTAAAATCGGCCTGTCCGCCTTGTCTTTTCAGCGCGTCGCTGAATATGTCTGCCAACTGTTTTCCCACCTGATCAGGCGCGGTGGGAGGATTGGCAATCAAGCCGTTGCCTACTTGTCCCAAAGCCGAAAAAGTGTCTTTGTCGGAATTAAAAACCTTGAGCATGCGGTCTTGAAATTTATCAAGGCGGCCCCTATCGCCTACCGACTCGTTGTAAAGTTTGCCCAGCTGATCGTAGCCTTTCACAAACTCCATCAGTTGCCCCATGGACACGGTCTGGTCAGGGGAGTTGTCTGCAATGGCGAATCCGTCATTGTGGACGTAAGTGCCGGTTGAGGTTTTGTTCAAACTGCCAATGTCGGACAAAGTAGCAGTGCCGAGCCCAGCATCGGTAACCTTTGGTTGGGTTACGGCTGCTACTGAATGGTCCCCAGCGTCGGCTCTGGTCATTGTCGTCATTTTTTAGAATCCTCAGGTTTGTCCTGGCAGGTTTCGACATAATCAACCTGCCGGCGTTGAATCAGCGTTAAGGCGCAAGTGTGCAGAATTCAACAGTGAATTGAGCAAAAGCAAAATCTAGAATCGCATCATCTAACAACCCGGAGATTGATATGGGTGATTGGCATGGTCCTGGCACACTGTTTGCCCGCTGGCATTCGATTTCTCGAATTTATATGCTGGTCGCTTTTCTCATGGTTGCGTTTTGTCCATTGGCGCTTATCTCAAGGCGACCATCGGAAAGCGTTTTGGTGTTATTGATCGCCTCCAGGATTTTTTATCTAATCGGCAAACACTTTTCTAATTCGGCCAGGCTGGCGATGATTGGTGCTATTGGCGAAGATGATGTTGCCGCCGTGCTGCAGGGACTTCCGCCTAATTGGAAGGTGGAGCGAAACATTGCCATTGAAAGTGGTGGAGATATTGATTTTCTAGTAACGGCGCCCGATCAAACAATTTATTTGTTGGATGCAAAAGCACACACAGGCACCGTTTCCTTCGATGGGGTCAGGCTGGTGCGCAGGGTAGGTGAAAGGAATGTTCCATTCGAGAAAGACTTTCTTTCCAAGGTAAAGCAACAGGCTGTCCAGATCAGAGCCGAGAGAAAACTGCCGTTCGTACATACGATGGTGGTGTTTACTCGCGCCAAAGTGGAGACACAACCACAAGTGATTCCACTGGTGCGGGTAGTTGCGTTGAAGGACCTGTTACCTTGTCTTTTAACCGCGCAGAAAGATCACAGACCAAAGATCATAGTCAGACCGCATTTGAGATTGGTAGCTGCAAGAATGCTGCCATCATCGCAAAATACACTGAGCCAATCCGCACAGCTCAAGCACCTTGCCAAAGAGGCTGGAATAGTGCCTCTGGATAGGAGTTATTCTATAAGGCTGCATGATTGTTGGAACTGCAAAAATCGCATTTTCGTGCTCGACTGGCCCTCGCACAAGAAGTGGGACCGGCGCATGCCACCTGATCCGGTGCCTAATACAATTCAACTGAGACATTCCCAAGTAACTGGCGCAGAACACTGGGCGAATACTTGCTTTCTTTGTGGGCAGGTCCAGGGTGATTCATATATTTTTGCCAATGACTCGCCTTATAGGTGGTACTCGTCACAAAAGCAACTGCTAAAGACATCTGGTTAGGAGAAACGAAATATAAGAATACACATGCCCGGTCGCAGCGCGCGGCTGACCGGACAGGGTGCCCATTGAAGGCTCGCGGAGTGATTATGGGTATGTATTTAACGACCTCTGAATTGGGCGTCAATTAGTGACAGAGTCCGAGCCTCAAGAACCAACCACGCAGATAGGATCTACTGATCCGCGGTCTGCCGGCGCATCAGTTTATCAGCCCGAGCACATGCTGGGCGGTCGCTATCGAGTCATCTCAGTGCTTGGTAAAGGCGGCATGGGCATTGTTTATAAGGTCGAACAGGTTTTTTGGGAAAAGGAACTGGCGCTCAAAACTATCGACAAAAATTACCTCTCAGACAAAACTACTCGCCGATTCCAACACGAAGCTCGCGCCACTTTTGCAGTCGATCACCCCAATATTGTCTCTGTTCATGATTATGGGCTCCTGGACGATCAAACGCCGTTTTTGGCCATGGAACTTGTTCGTGGCAAAACGCTTGCGGAAGTGCTTGCCGCCTGTGCCAGACTACCCTACGACCAGGCAATCCCAATCTTCGTCCAGGTTTGCTTTGGGCTCGCTCACGCTCACACAACCGGTGTTGTCCATCGGGACATCAAGCCGAGCAATATCATGCTCATTGAAGGTGCAGAGCCCGGCACCGAGGGCAGTGTAAAAATACTGGATTTTGGAATTGCTAAATTCACCCAACATGACGCCGGCGAGATTCAAGCATTGACGCAGACAGGCGAGATTTTTGGCAGTCCGCTCTATATGAGTCCGGAGCAGTGCACAGGAACAAGAGTCGACAAGAGAAGTGACGTTTATTCTCTAGGATGTGTTTTGTATGAAACGCTTACAGGGACGCCGCCTTTTGCTGGTGAGAATGTTTTGGCTACTTTGATGATGCATCAATCAGAGCCGTTGCTCAGTCTGAAAGAAGCTTCGCTTGGCGAAGAGTTTCCTCCGGAGTTGGAGACAATTGTTCAGACCATGCTGGCAAAAAAACCTGAGGACAGATACCAAAATCTAGGTATAGCGGCCAATGATCTGGCTGCACTTGCACGGGGTTCGATAAAAGACATTTCTGTCCTGAAAACAACGCAGTCCAGCGCGAAAGCGAGCAGACCGGAAGCAACTGTGACAATGTCCAAGGCGGTTCTCGTAATTCAAATGATCGCAATTTCCATTGTATCGGCAATTGCTTCCGCCTTTATTACGCAGTCGATTAAGGGAGATCAACCGGCATTTATTGCAGGAAATGAGCCGCCCAAATTGCCGGAATTGCTGGCGAAACTTCCGCCTAACATTTTAAATGAAGTTGGCCAACAACAGAATTATGTGCTCAAACATACCGAACTGAAGAGAGTAGATTTATCTCAGATTCATGATCATATGACTGTTGAGGAGACACTCAGAGAAGCCTTGAAAGCGATTGCCATTCCGAAGACCACTGATATTCGCCTGCGTGATTCCACTATCAGCAGTGAGGTCCTGCATGTTGTGTCGAAGGTGTATCGTGTTGAGGTTCTAGATTTTTCGCAATCTGAGATCAGCAATAAGGATCTTGGTCTGCTGGCGCGCATGCCGCGACTCAAGCGCGTCAATATGATTGCTACCAATTTCAACGACACAGGTGCAGAGCAGCTTTCGAAGTGCCATTCCATCGATACTATAAAGGCAACATCGACGAAATTAACTGATGCTGGACTGCTTCAGCTGGCAAAGATCAAAACATTACAACAATTGAAAATTGAGAACTGTGATGTGACGACAAAAGGCGTGATGGCACTGTGCCGCAATCGGAATTTCGCCAAAGTATTTCTGGCAGAATGCAAATGGATCGGGCCGGACGAACAGAAAATGCTGGTAAATAAGTTTCCTTCAGTGCAGTTTGAGTTTATCCATGATTGAGATCTTACTAGCTGTATTTATTTTGTTTTGTTTCCCTGCTCATGCGCAAACTCAAGTGACGCAAGCTGCCTCCGCCAAAGCAGGCAGACCGGATGCGGAAGCCCTGTATAAGGAATATTCCGGGCGCGGGAAACTAATGGGCGACTCGGTTGTACCTTCCGGTGTCGCCTCAAAAGATCCGAAAGCCGATTTTATAGGGGGTGTGAAAAAGGTTGTTAATTCCATCGAAAAGGGCGAGAAGATCGAGTTGCAATCATATGGCGATCGCAGTGATTTTCTTGATGTCGATAAGAGTTTTGGCATTCCTGAATACAGTATGGGATGCGTGGTTCGCGATGGTTCTATTCCCGTAATGAACTATGGAATGAATATTGCATTGGAATGGTACTCAAAAAGAGGTATTTACCCGGTTAATAGCTTGAAGAAAAAGATGGCGACGGCGATCAAGACAGGACTTAACTGGCTGCCGCTGAAGGTGGGCAGCACAGCTCTAAAGCTGACCGGACCAGTTGTCTATCTCTCTGCCGAGGATCGCGAAACTTCCAAACAAGGAGATCTGCACTTCAGCTATCACACGATTTTTGTCCAAGATGGTGGAAAGACTCGCACTTTTCGCTCTATGTACATAGTTCCTTATCCGGCAAGCTCATGGGCGTATGACAAAGCTACAGACTCGATTTGGATAGAGTCGAGGGGTGGAAACGATGCTGGAGAGGTGATCAGAAGTTTTGATTTGAAAGAAGCAGTCTTAAACACAGGCATTCAGAATACTCCCAAGACGCTGGTCTGGCACCGTATTTGCACAAGGATGCAATTAGGCAAGAGTGAAGGTGTGTTCGTGAAGAAAGAGGCTGGCGGTGCTGAAATCTATTTCCAGAAAGCCAATCAATCGCCTAAGAGGGTCGATACCTGGTATGGAGAAAGACGCTGGCTGACATCATTTTGGGCTTACGATGGAAAAAAAGAAACGCTCTGGATTAAAGAACACGGTCCCTCTGTGGATCGTCATGTTTTTCAGGTGGATCGCTCATCGCTTAAGGTGATAGCGTCTTTTCAGCCGCTTGTCGATCTGCAGGAATAAGCTCGACAATTAATGCCGCGGGTTTCCTTAATTGACTGTGCTGGCGGTGCGCCGGCTGGTCCTGTATCCTGACTACCGGCTTCTTTTGCGCGGCGCCTTAGATTGGAACTTCTTTTCAACCAGCCTCTAAACTTGATTGGTTTTCTCGCGGACCCTCGTGGAATCGGGCAGGTAGCCCAGGGCATTCGTGACTCTCTGAGAGAACTCAAAGTTCCGTTTGTAGAGTCAGATATTGCTGATTTGGCGAGCGGATTGGCATTTGACGCCCGCACTAGCCATTATGAAGGGCGTCTCAACATTTCCGTGGTCAATCCAGGTGAAACGCGCTGGGTATACGAGAAATTCGGAAAGACCAGTTATCGCGGCTGTTACAACATCGGCCATTGGTCTTGGGAACTGAACAATTCTGTCCCGCAGGATTGGAAACAGCATATTGGCCTGTTTGACGAACTGTGGGCTCCCAGCACTTTCATCCGCAATACCTTCATTGAACACTTCAAGGTGCCCACTTATACGCTCAGCCCGATAGTCAGGCACAGAACCGACCAGACATTCAAGCGAGCAGACTTCGGGCTCGGCAATGATGAATATGTTTTTCTATTCCTTTGTGATTTCAAAAGCATCGCTGAAAGAAAGAACCCATTAGCTTTGGTGCGTGCTTTCAAGGAAGCCTTCACGACTGAAAATAATGTCAGGCTTGTGCTCAAGCTATCTAGCGGTGCTACAGACCCAGAGTATTTGCAGAGATTGCAGTCTGAATGTGCCAACGCAAGAATTCTTTTGATCGACGAGATAATGCCGCGCCAGAAGATTGATTCGCTGTTTGGTTTGTGTGACTCCTATGTTTCACTTCACCGTTGCGAAGGATTCGGCATCACTCTGGCGGAAGCAATGCTTGCCGGAAAGCCTGTTATCGCCACGGGTTGGTCTGGAAATTTGGATTTCATGACTGACGATAATTCATATCTGGTCAAACACAAATTGATCGAGCTGGATAGGAATTATGGGCCCTATATGGCGGGTGAACATTGGGCGGAGCCTGATTTGGAGCATGCTGCTCAATTGATGAAAGAGGTCTTCGACAAGAGATTCCAGCCAAATCCGCGTACGAAATCGGCCGTCGCCTCGATTGAACAAAAGTACTCGCTTGGCGCGCTCTCACAATCGATATCGCAGAGATTGCAGGCTGCTGCTCCTTTTGTAAGAATGTTAGAGCGAGTAGTTTCAGAGCGCGAAACTTTACCCTGCACCGCAAAGGCAGGCGGGGAATTGACTGATCACACGATTCCACCGTTGATGCCTCGAGAAGGCGGTTGCGATCGCGAGGCTTCAGCAGCTGAATCGGCAGTCAACAAGTGTGCAATTACCGTCTGCTTGCCGGTCTTTAACGGAGCTGCATACCTTGAAAAAGCAATTGACAGCGTATTGAAGCAATCATTTCAAAATTTTGAATTGCTGATTGCCGACGATCAATCTACCGACGATTCTTTGCAAATCATTGAAGGACTGGCAAAGACGGATCAGAGAATTCGTTATTGGACCAATCATGAAAGAATCGGTTTATTTAAGAACTACAACTTGTGCATTCACAGAGCTAATGGTGCTTTTATCAAATTATTCGCTCAGGATGATGTGCTGGAGCCGGATGCACTCTTTACTCAGATGGAAATACTGCAAGCCCATCCGTCAGTCTCTCTTGTTTGTTGCGACAAGACATTCATAAATGAACTCGGAAATCCTTTTGTCCCCGAAGATTCGGAGCAGCTGGCCAGACTGGAAGAGCAAGTAGCTAAGGACATTCCGGTATGCGGTGCGGACGTAATTGCAGCTTGTTTCTTTCCTGTTGCCAATTTGATTGGTGAGCCCAGTACTGTGATGTTTCGAAAGGAGTCGATGGGCGAAGGTTTTGACGAGAGCTTTTACCATGTCGGAGATCTCGACTATTGGTTTCAACTCCTGGTCAATGGCGACTACTTCCGCACCAGCAAACCGCTCTGCCAATTTCGCCGCCATTCCAACAGTGCAACAGCACGCAACGTTCAGAGCTTATTGTATGCAGTAGATACACTAAAATTAGGCAAGAAGTTTCTATCTACCTTGTTATACAATGGATTTACGTATGAAGAGTTTTTGAACGATGCAATCTACTGCCTTGCCGCTCAGTCTCTGCGTTTGACCGATCGCGATCTATTCGCCGGCGCTGAAGAGATTGTCGCAGCCCTACCGACTGTGGATCCTCGGGACTTTAGAGAATTGGCCTTCAGAGCACTTCAATATGCCGGCAGATGCAATTTGACTGCGCAAATGGCGTTGACTGCCTCCGCCTATTCGAAACAAGCGGATCCTATTTCAATTTTAGAGCGCGAGGTTCGCAGCCTCCTGGACAGTCCGTACTGGCATGTGACAAAACCTTTGCGGGACACAAAACGAGCCGTTGCCCGCGGATTTGGAAATAACTCGCAAGACTTGCATTTTCAGTCTGGCTTGGACAATGATGACTATCTGGAACATCTCGAAAAGTTGAGGGACGCAATCTTGCAAAGTCGCTCGTGGAAGATTACCAAGCCATTGCGCAGCATGTTTTTGCAAAATCAGAGCCCGCAGATCTAAACTGTCTGCAACTGTGTTTGCTCACGTGTTGTATTTGATTTTGCGGCAACTGGGCGAAACTCGATTTTGGCGATTGGAATTCCCAGACGACGAGTATCAATTGAGCCGTGCCGGCTTGGTTGAAAGCAATCGCTGATCAAAATCAAGTGTTGAAACTCGGAGTTGGAGAACTGATTGCTGGAAATTTTGAAACGCAAAATACTTTCGGCAGGTTGGCTGGGGAGGCTTTCCAATTCGTGTTGATTGAAGAAAATTGACAGGTTTGGATTGCGGTCAGGCGGACGGCATTTTGCGTCTTCCAACTCCAAAATATAATTGCCGATCGGCAGTTTTGTATTTAGCACTGAAATTGGCTGCGTCCAACGATAATGTTTGCCGCTCTCATTCTGTTCAATAGAATGAAAGTCAACCAGAGAATCGTCCAGGTCCGTATCCATCGGAAAGGAAAGAAGAGAAGGACATTTTAGTTGAGGTGGATTTTTTGCAATGTACTCATAGCGATAGAAATCGACCAACTTTGTTTGGAAATAGCGTTGGAAAGCAGGTCTGACGAGTTTTTTACTGCCCAGCGCGTGCAAGATTCTGGTGCTGATTTTCCAAAGCTTTGTCTCCACGCGGGTACGCAGGAGTGGCCATTCTACCCCTAAGGCAGAAGCGAGACCGGCATCGATGAGCGCCGGAATCATTTCAATATTACTCTTTGTGAGCGTCTGTTGAAACAATTTTCGCGCGACAATCTTCCTCAATGCGTGAAAGCGAAGTCGAGCGATGACAGGATCGTAGAAGAATCTCTCTCTCCAGGGCTTCGACGCCCCGATGTAAATCTCGCACTGTCTGTCGGAAAAATCTTCTCTGTATTCACATTCTCCATGTGTGAAAAGGCGAATGCTGAATTCCAGATGCGCATAACCCGTAACGTTGTGGTGTTTCACAACTGATTTGTGTGCAAAGCCAAGCCGCATGTCATGGCGAAAAAGCTCAATATCGAAATACCGGTCGGCGAAGTTCGAATACTTCTTTGGAAATCCGCCGAATTGCAGATAAACAGACTTAAGAATGGCGGTTCCTCTCAGCGCGATGCGATGCCAGTGATCGCCGGCGCCAAAAACCGCATTCTCGTCTTGAAAGACCTGCTCCTGTAAGCCGCCCACATACGATTTCCAGGCTCCGAAACTCTGGCACATTGCGCCAGGTCTGCCTGTTTCGACCAGGTAATTCATCATTTCTGTCAGGCAGTTGGGCATTCCAACAGAATGTGCTTCGGCAAAAAAGAGAAATTTCCCTCTGCCCTTGCGCATGCCGTAATCGTAAACAGACATCTCATCTGTAAGGTCGCAGACAATTACGGAATCGTGTTGGGAAAGCAGCTCTTTGACGTCTTTCTCTATTGATCTTTTGCCGTTACTGACGACAATCACTTCATATCTGTCACGCGGATAATCTTGTTCGCATGCCCAGCTTCGAATGGATTCCTGCCAGTGCCCGCCGTGATTCAAAAGAGCAATTACCACAGAAAAATCGATATTGGAATCCGGATTGGATTCTTGTTCGGTTTTCATATGTGTATAAATGCCGGACACATCATTTCCTTTGCATGCAGGAAAAACTTGCCAGCAATTATTTCGTGTTCTTCTTAAAACAAAAAGGCTGACGCGTTAACACTGCGGCAGGGTAGCATCTCCAGCGCCCTGTTGTCAGGAGGGTGCAAAGATCAGCTCTCTTTTAAAGACCCCATGCGAACTACCACTCACGAGACTCCGGCGGCGCCGACACGGGTGAAAACTTTGAGCCGGTCAGGTCTATCAATTGAATTGGCTTGTGCAGATCTTTGCTCTTTGCTCTAAAGATTAGTCCATATTGAGAATACAAAAGATCGCCATTCTTATCCCAATCTGCCCAATCAGTTTTGCCGAGATTGAGAATCTCATCACCTTGTTTTGAAACTACCCGATACTCTTGCACCCAAGGCGGTCCGTTCTTTTCATGAAAGCCGAATGTAGTCATCTCAAGGATGCGTTCACCATTAAGTTTCACGTGAATGTCCGGCGGATCTAGAGTCATGAACAGATCATATTTTGAGGTACTTTCTTTTGCCCTCTTTTCCTTTCTTTCGTCGTTTCCCTTAAGCAGCTTCTCAGCGAAGATCACTCCGCCTTCCAAAAAGCCGTATTGCTCTTGCAATTCTTGCAGGTGCTCATAATTGGCATAAATATCAATTGCGAAATTTTGCTCGCCGGATTGACTTAGCTGCCATCCGTCCCTTTCCATGCGCATGTCCATGATAGGGCTGTCTTCGCCGCTTCCGGAATCTTCTCCGCATGGAACCACTTTCACTTCCTTAGGCAGTTCAAAAGTGTCGCTTAAGCGCATTCTTGTTATCGAGTGGTTGAGCTGCAAATGTGTTTCGTCATCGAACAAACCCCCACCTCCCCAGGCGCCCATGCCTTCCCAGAGTGCAAGCGCCGTTAAATAGGGCGGCTTTGAAACTGCAGTCCAGCTGTACATCGGCGCTGTATGCTTAGCGGCAAAATAAATCAGATACTTGCCTGAAGGAGAAAGATCTGCTCGCCGCTCGTAAATTCTGCCTTTTAGCCATTGACCATGCTCGAAGGTGTCATCCTCAAGATTCCACTTCAGCAACTGGACGAAGCCGGAAGGACCGCGGCGAAACAGCGCTGCGACAGGCGCTTCGCGAGCAATGATGGCATAGATGCGAGTGGACGGAGCTTCAGGCGGCATTAGTGCTTTACGCTACCTTTGAGCATCGTTGTTCTTGCTTCTGAAGCATTTTCACTTCCTTCCCGGTTTGCCTTTAGACTGGCGCTCAATTTGACTGGCTACCCGATCGAATTCTCCGTAGAGCAGTCGACTTTCTTTGAGGTCCAGATCTCCGTCTGCTCTCATAGTGCTTTCCTTTTCTCCGATTGCATCGAGTGTTTTTCGCAATTCGGCGGCGTTTTCTTGTGACATTTTGCCGTCAGCAACATGTTTTGCAATTCTTCCTTCCAGGTCCCAGCGCCTCATCGCTACGTCATCTATGTCTATCCAATCCCCGCTATTGACGGCGAATTGTGTGCCCTGGACAAGCGGTGTCACGACCTCTCTCTTTAGTGCGGTATTGAGTTTGAAACCAACATCGTCGAGAGAACGAGCCAGTCCCATCACCTTACTGTTGCATGTCTGGTTTGATTGCGATGCAGCTAATTCCTCTTCATGGGCGATGCGTTCTAGTTCGCTGTTGATTTCGGATCGACTTGCTTCAGGCAGAGTCCCGTCTGCCGATGCATTTGCGACTATGCTTTCGAGCTTGTGACGACGCTCTGTCAAGGTCGAAATCATAACGCTTTTGGGCTTCGCAATCAGTCTCGTTGTGCCACTGCTAGTGGTGACTTGCACCTCATCAAGTCGCTCAGGCTTCTCCTGGCATTCTGCCGGCAGCGTTCGGAGCAAAGAGAGTAACAGAATAGTCAGCATAGTTGTGTTTCTCATAAACAAGAGAATATGCCAGTCATTGCTCATAGGTCAAGACATGCAGGCGGTGTCGAGGGCAAGTTCAATCAACATTAACTCTTGCGGGCAGGCGAAACTTTTTTGGAGGCTGCGTGTATTGGACTGTGGCAACCTATTGCGTTGGATTGCAACTTCCCTGGAGCATTACCATGAAAACGAAACCCCTCTGCGCGACGCTGCTGGCTACTACTGTTTTGTCCATTTCGTTGTTATCTTTGTCCCCTGACGCCTCTGCCAGAGGTGGGGGCGGTCGCGGAGGCTGCCGCGGCGCGGCAGGCGGTGCGGGCGGCGGTCGTTTTTCGGGAGCCGGTGAAGGGCGCGGCAACTTTCAGTCCATGCGGCAGCAATTTCGCGAAAGGCTCGGACTTCAATCGGGCAACGGCAGTTTTTCAGGCCGATTTGCCGGAGGTCAGGGAGCGATGGGTAATGCTGGTGGCTCGATGGGGCGCGGCATGGGCCGATTCGGCAATCTCAACGGCGGTGCTGGGGGTAGTATGCAATCGCAAGCCGGTGCTGCATCCGGTATGCAGTCAGGACCACGAGCGGCTTCCGACGCTCGCTCGTCCACAGTAAAGGACTATGGCTCTGGCAACCAAAGCTTCTCACATAGCAGCCAAGGCACCACCAAAAATGGCGGAACCTATGACCGTGATAAATCCGTTACCTATAGCAAGGGCGAAGGCGTGTCGAAAAGCGTCACCACGCAAGGCACAACCGCTAAAGGTGGTGAATACGATCATACAAAAACGGCTACCTATGGAGGCGGTAATGGCTATTCGAAAAACTCATCGACTCAAGGAACCACTGCTGGCGGTGGCAACTACGACCGCAGTAAAACGGTAACCGCAGGGCAGGGCAACGGTTACAGTAAGAATGTTGATATGACCGGAACCACTGCAAAAGGCGGCACCTATGACCGCGATAAAACGGTGACTGCCGGCAATGGCAACGGCTACAACAAGAGCGTCGACACGACGGGAACCACGGCCAAAGGCGGCACTTACGACCGCAATAAAACAGTAGCCGCAGGGCAGGGCACTGGCTACAACAAAAATGTCGACACGTCTGGGACCACTGCCAATGGTGGTACCTACGATCACGATAAGAACGTTTCCGCCGGTCAAGATAGCGGTGTTAAGCGAGATATAAGAACCAGTGGCACTACCGCAGACGGACAAACTTTCACGCGCGATAGATAGGTTTCGGCGAACCGCTAACGCGATAAAAAAGGCAAGAGACCCGAAGTTCAATTTGGGTCTTTTGACTTTCAAAAAATGCGAAACTTCTTGCTTAAGGCTGTGTATTGAATCTTGGTTGCCTATTTTGAGGATTCTCAATGCGTCTACGTTTTGCACCTGCTGTCCAGGCAATGGTAGCGGCCTTTTGCGTCTTTCTATTGAGTGTACCTTGCCATGCTCAGGGTACAGAATCTCCTTTGCCGGCGGCAACGACCGCAGTGCCCGCCACCGCCTCCGCAGAAGCCAACCTTGAAAGAGAAGGTAATTCCAGGCAACTTGTTGGTGGGGTGACCACCTTTCAACCACATTCGCTTTTGGGTCAGTGGAACGGGCACATTAAGAGATTCGGGCGGCATCCCAAGCTTTATATCGACTACTGTCAGGACGGAAAGATAACCGGTTCGTACAAAGGCATTTTCGGAAGGTTTCCAGTCAGCGGTTTCTACAGCGATCAAACCGGCGATATCACGATACACGTCGATTTTTCCTCTTCCATACTGACAAAATTCAAGAAATTGAAGTCCGGCCATGGCGTCATTCAAGCCAATATCAAAGACGACGTCCTGGTCGGCAGTGCGTCGATTCCCGATCTTGGCTCTAAAAGCGTTCGCTGGGAGGCGGTCAAAGATAAGGGAGAAACTTCAATCACAGATAAAGGCGGCGGGAAAGCCGGAGATTAGTGTTGGCGTTGACTTATGGCTGCGGCTCTCTCTTCGAGCTTGCCTGCTTGATCCGAACGCCCAGTTGCCCTCAACAATTTCGCATACTCCTCAAGGCTATGTCCGACATCCGGATGTTTTTCACCAAGTGCTTTCTCTCGTCCCTCTAGTGCCAATTTGAGAAGAGGTTCGGCTAGATCAAACTTTTTTTCTTCAAGATAGAGTGTGCCGAGATTTTGCGTCACGGCCAAAGTGTATTGATTTTGTGGACCGAGTTGTTTGTTGCTTATTGCCAGAGACCGCTTATACAGAGGCTCGGCATCAGAATATTGCCCGTGCACCAGATACCACTGGGCGAGATTATTCAGACATTGAGCTACGTCGGCATGTTCGGGACCAACCAGAGCTTCTCGTTTTGCCAGCGTTTCCTTGAGCTCTGAAAGTGAATCGCCGCCCGTATGCATTTTCAACTCTGCCAAATTTTGCCTGATCATCAAAACCTCGGACGAGTTTTCTCCGCGCGCCTTCTTCATGATCTCCAGTGCCCTTTCCGCATAGGGTATGGCCGCGGCTGATTTTCCCATTCGCGAGTACAAGCTGGAAATATTGTTGAGGCAACTAGCAATGTGGGGACTATCGGCTCCTAAGGTCTTTTCTTCGATAGCAAGAGCCTGTTTGAAAAGACTCTCTGCCTTTGCGTAATCGCCTTTGTATTCGTAGACAGCCGCCAAACCACTCGTTGTAATGCCAACGCGGCTGCATTCATTGCCGAATTTCTTTGCTTCTGTCAGGGCTACGTTGTATAGACTTTCCGCTTCAGAGAAATGCTGCTGTTGGGCAGCCAGCTGTGCTTTTTTGCAGCAATTGACCCACTCTTGGTCACCAGCTGCAAATACTGCTAAAGACAATGTTAGAAAAAGAAGCGTAACAAGCAAACAGATCCGGAACATTGATCAGTCTCCAAGTTTTTGTCGTGTAATTTGGATAGCCATGGAACCCTGTGTGCATGAATCGATCTAGCAAGCGTTTAGGACCATCTACTTTGCATCGCCCTTGGATTGTTTTTCTGATTTGGCACCTTTTTTTGCTGCAGATATATCCCAATAAATCTTGATGGTTTCTTTTTTGGTTTTATAGACTTGCCCCTTGTCGCTCAACGTTCTGGTCAGCTTTTCACCTTTTTCATCCTTGTAGGCATTGGCTCGATCGCCATCTGGACGGAAATCGTATCGCTTGCCGCTGGGCATCAGGGTGATTGTGACAAACCCCTGTCTCTGGGAGAACATGCAGGTGCCGCTAAAAGAGGCATTCTTCGATCCGGCTGGGAAGACTTCGCAACCGGCTTCGGTTGTATCGGCATAAACAACTGTTGTTGTTGAAAGAAGTACACCTGCGATAAAGGCAATGAGAGTTGAAGGGCCACGCATTCGTGCAAACTTGCGAATCATTTTTCCACCTGGTTGCTAGCTTTGTGTTTGTTGTGTGATTGCCGTAACTTTCCATTCACGATTAATGGGTTGGCGACGTCCTCGTGCAGAGTAACGTTGAGCTTGTACGAAATACTGTCCAAGTCGCGAGCGAGGTCCATAATTTTGCCGTGGCAAGACTGGGTTGGTAGTGTTGAAGTAGCTTCTTGCTCACCGGCGATACGCTTAAGTTCTGCATTCATCTGGTCGCGGACATCGGCCGGCAGTACACCTTGATCGCTGGCGAGATTGATGATGTTTTGAAGTTTCTCGCGGCGTCTAGTAATGACCGCCATCTTTTGCTCTCTGGGCCTGCCGGCGGAAAGTGAGTTGTCTTCAGCCGGTTGCTCTAGTGCAACCGAAGGTTCAGGTGGTTGTGACGAAGTTGACGCCGGTGAGCTTTCACTTGAGTGAGCAGAATCTGGAGTTGCAGATACCGGCGAGTTAGCATTCTGGCAAAATGCAGGCGATTGGCTTGCTATCGCGATTGCGATTAGCGCTTTACAAAATTGGTTCATATTCGTACTCTCCGAGTTTTCCCGTCGCTTAGACATGTATGGCAGTAAAGCGTTCCCCAAAAGTCCTCGATGTCTTGCATAAGAAGTGGAGTTTCGTCATCGGCGTGTATGCATTGCCTCTTAATTTCCATAGAGTGATTTTAGAGCAAAAACAAAAAGACCCGAGGGTTAACTCGGGTCTTTTATAAATCCTGGCACCGGGCTATCTTCCCAGGCGGTCTCCCACCAAGTATTGTCGCTGCTGACCGTCTTTACCGTCGTGTTCGGGATGGGAACGGGTGTGTTCCGGTCGCTTTAGCACCAAGAACCTTTTAGGGCGTGGGCACCGCATATGGTGCTTTCCACGTGTTTGATCCTTTCGGATCAAGCATGGTTCCTGTTGGAACCGTGCCCTGAATACTGCATATTGAGGATGGCATCTTTGCTGATTATCGTAATCACCAGATATTTTATGGTTAAGCCCTCGGACGATTAGTACTGCTCGGCTACGCGCTGGCCTTGCGGGGCGCTTCTACCTACAGCCTATATACGGGGTGGTCTTCCCCGGTCCTTACTTGATTAACTCAATGGGATTTCTCATCTTGGGGTGGTCTTCGTACTTATATGCTTTCAGCACTTATACACTCCGAACACAGCTACCCTGCGTCTACCACTGGCGTGATAACAGGTACACTGGCGGTTCGTTCGTCCCGGTCCTCTCGTACTAAGGACGACTCCCCTCAAAAATCCTGCGGGCATGCCGGATATGGACCGAACTGTCTCACGACGTTCTGAACCCAGCTCACGTACCGCTTTAATGGGCGAACAGCCCAACCCTTGGAACGTACTACCGCTCCAGGATGCGATGAGCCGACATCGAGGTGCCAAACCTCGCCGTCGATGTGGACTCTTGGGCGAGATCAGCCTGTTATCCCTATGGTAACTTTTGTCCGATGAGCAACGGCCCTTCCATGCGGAGCCGTGGGATCACTAAGCCCGACTTTCGTCCCTGCGCGAGATGTCTCTCTTGCAGTCAAGCTCCCTTCTACCTTTACGCTCGATGGGTGATTTCCGACCACCCTGAGGGAACCATTGGGCGCCTCCGTTACTGTTTAGGAGGCGACCGCCCCAGTCAAACTGCCCAACTGAAACTGTTCCAAGCCCGGATTCACGGAACTCGGTTAGTATGCTAGCTACATCAGAGTGGTATCTCAACGTCGCCTCCACCTGGACCAAAATCCAAGTCTCAAAGGCTCCCACCTATACTGCGCAGAAGTAACCCGCAGACAATATCAGCCTACAGTAAAGCTCAATAGGGTCTTTCTGTCCTGGCACGCCTAGTCCGTATCTTCACAGACAATCCTATTTCGCCGAGTCTCTCTCCGAGACAGCGCTCAAATCGTTACTCCATTCGTGCGGGTCGGAACTTACCCGACAAGGAATTTCGCTACCTTAGGACCGT
>CAZHEZ010000113.1:0-25079 GCA_964531315.1 uncultured Candidatus Obscuribacterales bacterium
ATATTGCGGACTTTGACGCCGGTCACTTCGCCTTTGGAAACATCGGTGATGTCTTCCAGAACCGAGTTGAGCAAGTAATCTACTTTGGTATTGCGCTTGGCGCGCTCGACCATGATTGCCGATGCTCTGAATGCTTCACGACGGTGAATGATGGTTACCGAAGTAGCAAATCTGGTCAAAAACATCGCTTCTTCAAGGGCCGTGTCGCCGCCGCCTACAACGAAAACTTTCTTCTCTTTGAAAAAGAAGCCGTCGCAAGTGGCACAGGCAGAGACGCCGTGACCCATCAATTTGTTTTCTGCTTCCAGTCCGAGCAGTTTTGCCGATGCGCCTGTGCAGATGATGAGCACGTCGGTGATGATTTCTTCGCTGGAGGTTTTGATCGTGAAGGGGCGTTTGGAAAGGTCGATGGACTCAGCATTGTCGTAAATGTACTGGGTTCCGAAACGCTCGGCTTGAGCAATCATCTGCTCCATGAGCTCGGGACCCTGAATGCCGTTCGGGAAGCCGGGGAAATTTTCCACATCAGTAGTAATGGTCAACTGACCGCCGGTTTGCAGCCCTTGAATGACTAAAGGCTCAAGATTGGCTCGGGCCGCGTAAATTGCTGCGGTAAGCCCGGCAGCTCCTGACCCAAGAATTGTTACTTTCTTTCTGATAGACATCGGCTCGTTACCCCGGACTAGTCCGTCAACCCGGACTTAACTTAAGATTGTAGGGCTGGAGCGGGCTTATATTCAGGAGATTCACGATAACTTATCAATTGGCATCCAGGGCGAATCTCGGTTGAGAAGGGCGTTGAACATCAAGCAACCAGGCTTTTTGCTGGACAGCCCCGATATTGGTTGCAAAGGTGTTTTTCAAATTAATCCTCAACCGCTTCCACGCTCACGTTGGTCACGCTTGTGACGCTGGGCCTGAGTCCAAATGGCAAGTTTATGCGCAGAGAGTCGAAATCGGACAATAGTTTGAGCTTTTGCTCCTGCAATTTGATCATCGCTCTGGTGGCGCTGACATCCTGAGCGGCGATGGCGCCGACAAGCTGGTTCATGCGTTCGAGATCATTCAATTTCCCGAGCAACTGCTGGGCTTTCACAAGCTCCAAATTGGTCAGCCCGAAAAAGTCGGCGAGCAGATAGCGCCAGGCTTTGACGACCAGGCGCAGCTCATGCAGCTCGCAAGGCGTCTGCGCATGAGCTTCCAGCACTCTGGCTGTATCTTCTTGCTCGGACAGAAGCGGCTCCAGGTGGCTGTAGGCGGATTGAAACAGCTTGGAAGATCCCGCATGTTTGACGGCAATTTGCTGAGGTCGTTTGAGAAGAAACTTCAAAAGGTCCTTGGCCAGCCGTTTTACCTTCAGTTTTTCCAACTTTCGTGCCACTTTCGCGCCGGCCTTGGCGCGTTCTTTCTTAAATACTTTCTTGACTGAATCAGGCAGTGCATACTCTTCGGCCAGCTCGATGTTGACGTCCCAATCACGAGCTTGCCCGAGCAGTTTGTGCAGTTTTCGCAAGGGATTTCCGGTTTGCTTCCAGAATTTTTTCTCGTTCCAACCGTCACGCTCGAGCACGTACCAGATAGATTCCCAGCGTCTGAGCACGACCCGGGTTTCATGCACAAGTTTGGGCGCCGGCTCTTTGCCGAGCTTTGCTTTGGCCAGCTTCTTCAGCACTTTTTCTACATCTTCATAGATGCCCAGTGCTGTCTTTTGCTCGAGTTCCAGCCAGGGCTGTTCGCGCAGATGCGGGGGTGCCGTTTCCGGTGCCTCGCGGATGCCTTGCAGGCGGCTGAGCCGATTTTCCAGGGGAATCAAAACCATAGTTATTTCATCCAATCCTCGATAATCTGCCTGGAACGTTTGACCACCAGGTCTTTTCCGCCTCGCGCATAAACTGCCTGGGCCCGCTCGACGAAAGACGGCATCGTCACTTTTCGATACTCCGGCAAATGGTGCGGTTGTCTGAGAAATTGGCGCAACGGCATCGCTGCTTTGGACCAGACAAAATTCTCGGCTAACTGATTGGCTCCCCGGCGACATTCCTCCTGCCGCTCGGGGTTATTCAATAATTCTAGAATAGCTTGTGTCCAACCGTCGACATCGCCGTAGCCTAAAGCGCGCCCGGCGTGGTGCGCTTCGATTAATTCGGCGAGCTGATCGCCGCCTGTCGTAAGCACAGGCAGCCGGGCCCAGAAATAGTCCAGTAAGCGCGTGCGGAATGAAAAACGCGTCTCAGGCAAATCGAAATGTGCGGACACTCCTATATCTGCGTCCAAAAGGAAATTGACGCGGTCTTCATAAGGTGTCCATTCTTCATGGAAGAAAACAATGCGATTTAATACGCCCAATTCTTGAGCCAGGTCTTTGGCTTTTACAGCCATGTCCATGAGTGGAACTTGCGGATTGGGCGATTTCATGCCCATGAAAAACAAGCGCAGATTGGGCATGGACTCAGACGCCCGGGCGGCTGCGCGTATGACTGTGAGCGGATCGAACCAATCCCAGATGCCGCCGCCCCAGAGCAGAAGCTTGCTGTCTGAGCCGATCCCTTCGATATTTCCTTTAGGTCCTTTCGCATTTGGACCTCGCCTGACCGGCTCGCCTTCCTGCAAACCGAACGGAATAACATCAATGAGCTTGCGCATCGATGGATCGAATGAATACATGTCGGGATTGATTCTTCCCAGTGCGCAGTAACGTCCGAGCCAGTAATCGCGCTGGCGTTCCGATGCGCAAACTGAAAAATCGCATGCCACCATATGCTGTTCCAAAACTTTATGCATCAGGCGATAACTGGCATTGGCGGCGACGTCTGAATTTTGGTATTGAACGAGAATGGAGAAAAGATAAGGGTCGTAGAGATCGACGGTCAGATATTTGCCAAGCGCGGCCAGACCGGGATATGGTTTCAAAACATTGGCCTGGATGAAAATCGCATCGTGCTCAGCAGCCAGATTGTACAACTGGGTTTTGTTCAGTCCGCCTTTGAGTTGAAAGTTATCCGGAAGGTTTCGCCTTTCTTTCAGTTCGGCTATGACGTCCAGGGGAATTTTGTGCGGTGTGAAGACTGTGACAGAAACTTCATCGGACAAAGTCAAACCCAACTCGAAGGCGCGAATGGCTGGACCAGCCATCTGCCTGGCGATCGGCTCGAGTGTGACAAAAATTATGCTTTTGCAGGAATTCACAGATTTTTCGGCGCCCATCTGCAAATATCGCTCCCTCTGTGGCTTTATGCTAATGCTCAAGCCGGAATGACGCCGGGGTTGCGTAATTTTCATTGAACGCAATTTCCGAGAGCGTCATTATATCTCCTTCAGGATAAGCTCGGTGGCTTTCAAGAGAATATGTACAATATGTGATTTGGAATCTGCGGACAATCCGGAAGCTCATCAAAATGGCAAATCCACTAATAAGCGTTGTAATTCCCAACTGGAACGGCAAAAAGTTTCTGCCCGGTTGCTTGGATTCGCTTAAGTCGCAGACCTACGAGCCTATTGAAGTAGTGATTGTCGATAATGGCTCAAAAGACGGCTCAGTCGAGTTTTTGCAGGAAAGTTATCCTTACGTAAAACTCGTAACATTTCCGGTCAATACCGGCTTCAGCCCTGCAGTCAACGCCGGCATAAAAGCATCGACCGGCGAGATGGTCGCGCTTCTGAACAACGACACGGTGGTCGATCCCAATTGGATGGCTGAGCTGATCAAATCAATGAACGAGCATCCGGAAGCCGGCAGCGCCGGTTGCAAGATGCTCGCCTATGACGATCATGAGCTTCTCGACGGCGCCGGAGACGGCTACAGGCGAGGCGGCTTGCCCGGAAGAATCGGGCACAAAGAGCGCGACACCGGACGTTTCAATCGCAAACGCTATTTGCTCGGTGCCTGCGGCGGCGCGGCCCTTTACCGTCGTGAGCTGTTTGCCGATATCGGCTATTTCGATGAAGACTATTTTGCGTATTTGGAAGACGTCGACCTCGGGCTCAGAGCGCAGGCGGCAGGGTACAAGTGCATTTACGTGCCTACATCGATTGTCTATCACCTGGGTTGCGGTACTACAGGCAGTGGCTATAGCCCACTGGTCGTTCGTCTGTCTGCGCGCAATAACTGGAACACCATCGTAAAAAACATTCCGGCGCCCTTGCTCTGGAAATTCCTTCCGCACATTTGTTTCTGGCAGTTTTATTATTTGGCCGTCGTCACTGTGCGTGGAGGACAGCTGGTTCCGTGGATTAAGGGCACCTACGAGGCGATCAAACTATTGCCAAAGATGCTCGAAAAACGTCGCGAGATCAATCGCCTGAGAAGAACGTCACTAGAATACCTGGAACAGCTGATCATCGAGAGCGAGAAGGATCTGGGCGATTCCAAAACACGTCTCTACAAACAACATCTGGCCAGCTTGGCTCGATAGCTGTATTTTGCCCGCAGCTGCCGCGTTGCACGCGGCTGAAAATTAGTAGCTGCCGCGTTGCACGCGGCTGAAAGCTAGGTTTCTTCAGCCGATCTGGGCAGAACTGCGAGCGCTTGCTGACAGAGCTTTACTGCTTCGCTCAAGCGGACTACGGTCGATTCCATTTGTTGATGTGCTTTGGAAGACTTGCGCGAATCTATTAAATCAACCGATAGCCTTAGCGATGTCAGCGAGTCTTCCAGCAAAGACTCGGAGTTCAAAATCAGCTCAACCACTTGCTTTAAGCGGTAGGTCTCGTCTTTGGCGCGGCAGTCTCCGCAATATCCAAGAATGTCAAAACGGCTGGACCGGTGCTCAAAACCCTTGCGCTGGGCGACCGATTTTCCAAATCCTCTGATCAGATCGTCGATGAATTCAATGGTCAGTCCGCAGCCGAGGCAGATCAAATGATCGTGATCCGGGCCTTCTTCGGCCGGTTCGTAACGCATGCCCCGATCGCCGGAGACAGTATTGACGTTGCCATCTGCTTTCAAGCGATGCAGATTGCGATAAACAGTGGAAAGGCTGAGCTCATAGCCCATTTCGAGGGCTCGTTCGTAAACTTCAGCAGCCGTTACGTGCGTGCCTTTTGGGAATGACTTGACAATTGTGGAAATAGACTCTTGTGACTGACCATGCTTGCCGGTTTTCTTGCCGGACTTGGAAGCGTCGGAAGCGTTTTCTATATCTTCTGTCTGCACACCATCATCTATATGTTCGCTGCCCGGGTCACTGGACTTTTCATTCGGCGATTTATATTCGAGACTATCGCCAGGTTTGTTTGTCATTAGATTGAAAACGCTATTGAGAAAATTGTCAGTTCAGGTGTGGATGATATGGCCTTCGCATCCATGGTGTCAAATTGCTGAAGGAACGGGTATTTATGCGTCGTTACTTTGGTAAAAAATGCTCAGGCAAGATGAATAAGGTTTCCACCCCCACGCACCTCTCTTGGGAAGGTGCTGTAAGCCTTACTCTGCTTGTTAATCTTTCTCCTTGCAGCAGGGCGATTCTTTGTAAAATGAGTTACGCTTAATTGACAGGGTAAATCGCAAATAGTAACGTTTTAGCAGTCTCGGTAGTGAGAATGATTTGCAAAATTTGGCAAACTCCTTGCGGTCATTAGCATTGTCGTTGCTCTCACAAGAATTCTTCAGTCAATTCGGATCTGTCTAAAACGATTGATTGAGGAAAGACAAACAAAATCGGAAAGTCGGTGCCGCCGGAGTACGCTCTCAAACTCCCAGCCAGTGCCGACTTTTTGCTTGTCTTTGCGGGCGTGGACTTTGATCAGGCTTTGCCCGTCTTCAGCTTCGATTGGACTTTTCCCATCCTCAATATTTTGCTAGCCTCGACACTTTGCTAGCCCTGGCAATTCGCCAATGTGCGATGCTATTGCAGGTTATTGATCGAATTTTTGAACGGGACTCGGGTCAAGAAGTGAAAGTCACTATCAATAAAGAAAGCGCAGTGCCGATACGCGACCAGTTAATCGAGCAGATTGCTTTGCAGATTGCATCCGGTGCTCTCAAGGGACAGGAGAAACTGCCCAGCATTCGCGCCCTGGCGCAGCGATTGGGCATTCACTACAGCACGATTACAGCAGCATACAATCATCTTGCTGGAGTTGGATTGCTCGAAATTCGTCAGGGTTCGGGCGTTCGTGTGGCCGGCAAAGTAAAAGCTGAAGTCAAACAATCAGACCTCAATAAAATGTGCCAGGATTTTTTGGCCACAGTCAGTGAAAACGGTTTTTCGCGCAGTCAATTGAAACCTTTGCTTTTGGACATGCTTGAGAAGAAGTCCGTGAAGCGCTTGATTGTGGTCGATCGCAATAAAGACTTTCACGCCGTTCAGCTGGCAGAGTTAACACCGGAATTTTCTCAAACAGTAGTAGCCATGACTACAGAGGAGATGAATCAGCACACGGATTGGATTCCTGACTCTCTTGTAATCACCAGTCTTTACCACGTCTTCGCTTTTGAGAATTTGATTTCCGATCGCACCCGATTAATCGTCTGCGACATCGAGCCGGCCCGTCAGGAATTAGACCACGTACAAGAATTGAAGGATGGCAGCTTGGTGCTTTTGGTGTCGTACAGCCAAACTCTTCTCAACATGGCGACAAAACTTCTGGCCGCGCAACGCGGTGAGCAAATTGCGGTCAGATCGGTTTTGACATCCGATCAAACTGAATTGGCATACATGATGAAGTACGCAACCATTGTAATTTGCGATCTGGCCAGCGAACCGGTAGTCGCTAAAGTAGCAGGCAAGACGCCCTTTATGGTCTTTCGGCTCTATTCGAAACACACAATAGAGCGCATTAAAGAACGTCTGAAAAACTGGGGATAGAACGATTGAATAACCACTTTTGGTGGCGGCGGAAAAATTGAAGAACGGATATAAGGCACAAAAACAATTTTTCATCGACTAGGAAAAACTTGGATTTTCCGAGCCTCTTTGAATTTTAAAATTCAGCAACGGTCGTTGTTATTATTCAGCGCGCGATCACGCCAAGACCCGGTCTGTCCGACAGTTTCATGTATCCATCTTTATAGACGGCGCCTAGGTATGGATCATCCGATAACAAAAGTGCACCATCAAGATCTAAATGATCGACAAGAGAGGCCAGGTGCACTGCAGCGGTTACGCCCAGTGAAGATTCAATCATGCAGCCGAACATAATCTGCATGGAATGGGCGCGCGCCGTGTGAATGACTTTCAGAGCCTCGATCAGTCCGCCGGTTTTGGCCAACTTGACGACGACACCATCTATGGCGCCAGCCAGTCTGGCTACATCGTTGGAGCGGCAAATGCTCTCGTCTGCGTAGATTGGGATTGGAGAACCTTCTTTGACCATTTTCCAATCATCATATAGAGCATTTTTCGGCAGCGGTTGTTCGATAAACTGCACGCCATTTTCGTTCAGGAATTTGGACATCTCGATTGCCCGTTTGGGCGTCCAGCCGCCGTTGGCATCCACACGCAGCGGCAGATCGGGAGCGGCTTTGCGCACACGTTTAATAATCTCGTGATCGAATGTCGTTCCTTGCTTTACCTTGAGAGTTTTATATCCTTGCGACACTGCTTCTCGGGTCTTTTTCTCGATCATTTCGGGGTCGGCAATGCCGATGGTAAAGTCGGTGATGGGCGCTTGCAGATTGGCAAGACCTAGCATTTTGTAGGTGGGTGCATTCAAAATCTTGCCGCAAAGATCGTGCAGTGCCATTTCGATAGCTGCTTTGGCAGCTGCGTTTCCAGCAATCGATTTGTCCATGCGCCGGGCAATTTCTGCAATGGAAAAAGGATCGTCTCCCAGAATTTCTTCTTTGGCAAATGTTCCAAGAACTGCCTGGACTGTCGCTTGGCTTTCATTGTGATATTCGGCCGGCGCCGCTTCACCCAGACCGGTCAATCCCTCATATTCGAGTTTGACGAGCACATTATGGGTCTTTTCCGAAGTTCCGTAAGAGATGCCAAAGGGATGAGTGGTAGTCATCTCCAAGGGTTCAAAAGTCAGACCGATTGCGCGAGTACGGGTTGTCTTCACTAGTTTTTCTCCTGGTTGGCGAGGATCGCGTCGAAAAGTTCTTTAACTCCGTCGCGCACAGGATCCTGGCAGGGCAGCCCGGTTTCCTCGCGCGCAGCGGCAATGGCACGGTCGGCGTCTTCTTTGTTCAGTCCCCATGTGTTCATGGCGATTCCTACCACTTTTGATGGTCTCAAAAGCGATGCCATGTGCTCGTTGGCTTTGATTGTGGTCGTCAAAGAAGGCAATAGAAGCGGCAAATCGCATATATTCGTCTTGGTTGCTTTGGTGACCAGAATCATTGTTTTTGGTGCGGACCCGTGGATGAGGGCCAAGCTGACACCTGAAAAGCCAGGATGTGAGAGCGATCCTTGACCCTCAACAAAAATGAAATCGTGATCTTTAGCCGCGTCCATCACCATCTGTTCGGTGGCTCCGGCCATGAAATCGCCGATCACACGGTCTATAGCGATGCCTTCCCCACAAATCATGATGCCGGTCTGCCCGGTGGCGATGAATTTGCTCTTTTGTCCGCGGCGGCGGGCTTCGGCGTCAAGTTCCAAAGACGCAGTCATTTTGCCAACCGAGCAGTCAGTGCCTACGGTCAAGACGACATGCCCTTTTAAATCCTGGGCCAGCCCGGCGCCCACAGGCAAAGGCATGGGCGGCTTTCGTACATCGAAAAGCCGCCTGTTGAGCCGTTTGGCCGTGGCAGAGATTTCTTCGTCGTTTTCTAAAAAGTCGTGTAAACCATTGACTACATCCATTCCGCATTCAAGCGCCTGGATTATGTCTTTGCGCCAGTGCTGAGGCATCTGTCCGCCCGTCCAGGCTGTGCCTAAAAGAAGTGCTGTCGGAGAGTGTTTCAGCGATTCGCTCACGGACGCGACGATGGGCGCGTCGCAATTCAAGCCGACCGCGTCCCGCACAGATAATCCGGACTTCTGACTGTCGATGACCGCCGCTACCGGGTTTCGTCCATATCGAATCACCCCTTCGGCCGTCTTTGCATGTTTTTTGCCAAATTCGCCTTCTGCATAAATAGCCAGACGCGCTTGGGGTTCGAGATAGGTTGCCACAGCCCGCTCCATATAACCGGTAAGATTTCAAGTGAGTCGTCAGCAATGACGACATATATTGTTAAATGACAAATCTAGCAAGAATAGGTCTTCAATACCCTAGAATTATATGAGGAGTCTTCTTGGGGGGATTCTTCCATCTGGCGCCGCACGGGCGTAGGCCCGAAGCGCGGTCAGATGCGGAAATTCGAAAGTCTTGGAGTCCCGGGTTCTTTCGAATGTTGAGAAATTACTTTAGCTTCGGATTTTTTGTCCGGGCGCATGTCAAGATCAGTCTGGGAGACCGGTTGAATGTCCACGGAAGACGAAGACAAGATTTCCAAGCCCGAAGCTGAGGCTCAAGAGGCACAAGCGGCGCCGTCCAACGGTGCTAGCGAGTCGATTATTGATGCGCCGCCAGCCAAAAAGGAAAAGGAAAAAGAGAAAGAAGAGGAAAAAGGCGGCGGGCGCATGAGCGCTGCCAAGGCTTTTTACCGTGCCATGTATGCCGGCGAAGACGCTGCTCCGGAAGACTTCGGCATGGATATGGGCAAACCGGCCGGGCAAGGACCTTCATCTGCCGCTGACACCCAGCGCATTCGCGACCTCGAGCAGCAAGTCACCGAGCTGGAAGCAAAGAATACTGAAACCGATACCCACCTCAAACGCCTGGCGGCTGACTTCGAAAATTACCGCCGCCGGACTGAAAAAGAGCGTGAAGAATTTTCGGCAAATGGTGCCTTAAGGGCCATCGAGGCGATCTTGCCTGCACTCGACGACCTTGATCGAGCCCAGCAAACTCTCAATGTCAACATGGAATCTAAAGCCATCCTCGATGCCTTTAAGCTCTGTGCCAACTCTTTTACACGTTGTTTCGAACAGATTGGCGCCAAGCAATTTACTGTCATCGGCGAGCCCTTCGATCCTCGCTTGCACGAACCTGTGCAAGAAATCAAAACCAATGAATATCCAGATTCGACCGTTATTCATGAGCTTCGTCGCGGATTTATGTTCAAAGACCGCGTCTTGCGTCCGGCTCTGGTCAATGTGACAGCGGCGCTGACGGAAGAAGAAGCAGCCGAACAAGCAGCGGCAGCAGCGGCTAAAGCGGCAGCTGCGCCACAGCCAGCGGCGGAAGCGCCACAGGCAGCCGGCGGTGCCACTCCGGCGCCTGAATGGGTTGAAGATGTCGCCCGGGCAGAAGCAGCCGCAGCTCCGGCAGTGGAGGCAGCTCCAGCAGCCCAGCCCGCAGTCGAAGAAGCTGCAGCCGCCCCAGAGGCGCCCACAGCCGGGGAAGCTTTGCAGAAATTGGTAAAAACAGACGACAGCGCCCAGAAGCGCTCAGGCACCGAGACCGTAGACATAAACCTGCCGCCGATCGGAGAATTGCCGGCCATGGAGCTGACAGCTACCGAAGCAGCTTCCGACAGCGGTGATGCGGAAGACACGGTGCAAGTCTACGAAATCTCCGAGGAAGACGCCAACGCGCCTGCCGAAGAGCTTGCTGAAGCCCAGCCCGCAAAGGTATCTGATGACTAGCGACCGGATCATCGGCATAGATCTTGGCACCACCTTTTCGTGTGTAGCCATTATGGAAGGTGGCAGTCCAGTTATCGTGCAGAACTCCGAAGGTGCGCGTACCACACCGTCGGTAGTGGCGTTTACCAAATCCGGCGAGCGCCTTGTCGGTGAGCTCGGCAAGCGCCAGGCCGTTACCAATCACCAGCGCACCATTCAATCGATAAAACGCGAGATGGGCACCAACTACCGCGTCAACATCGACGGCGTAGACAATAGCCCTGAGCAGATTTCGGCCATGATTTTGCAAAAGCTCAAAGCCGATGCCGAAGCTTATCTGGGGGAAGCAATCAGCCGCGCCGTTATCACAGTGCCGGCTTATTTCAACGATCTGCAAAGACAGGCCACCCGCGATGCCGGACAAATAGCAGGGCTCGATGTTATGCGCATCATCAACGAGCCGACAGCGTCGGCACTTGCTTATGGCTTCAATCGTTTGTCCGAGCATGCCACCATTTTGGTTTTCGACCTGGGCGGCGGCACCTTCGACGTGTCAATTCTGGAAATCACAGATGGTGTATTTGAGGTGAAGGCGACCAGCGGCAACAATCGCCTCGGTGGAGATGACTTCGACCAGACCATCATCGACTGGCTGGTGGAGGAATTTCACACCGCAACCGGTCTCGATATTTCAGGCGACTTGATGGCCAGACAGCGTTTGAAAGAGACTGCCGAGAAAGCAAAAATCGAGCTCTCTTCAGCTATTTCCACAGAAGTAAACCTGCCATTTTTGACCGCCGATGCTTCCGGTCCGCGTCATTTGCAAACCGCTCTTACACGCACCAAATTCAACGAATTAAGCCGTCATCTGGTCGAGCAGACTCTTGGTCCTCTCAGCCAGGCACTGGAAGACGCCGGCTTGGCTCCAGACGATATCGAGCACATTATCCTGGTCGGCGGTTCGACGCGCATCCCGGCTGTGCAAGACAGTATCCGCCGTTTCTTCGGCAAGGATCCGTCCAAATCAGTAAATCCGGACGAAGCTGTCGCCCTGGGTGCCGCCATTCAAGCATCAATTCTGGCCGGCGATGTGCAGGACGTTCTACTTTTGGACGTCACGCCTCTGTCGCTTGGTATTGAGACAGCAGGCGGATTGTTTACTCGCATAATCGAGCGCAACACGACCATTCCCACCAGCCGCACCATGACCTTTACCACCACCGAAGACGGGCAAACATCTGTGGAAGTGCACGTTTTGCAGGGTGAAAGAGAAGTTGCCAACGCTAATATGTCGCTGGCCAAATTCCACCTGGCGGGAATTCCGCCTGCACCACGTTCGGTGCCCAAAATCGAAGTGACATTCGACATCGACGCCGACGGCATTTTGCATTGCTCAGCCAGAGACCACGGCTCGGGCATCAAACACTCGATCACCGTTCAGCGCAGCACCGGCTTGACCCCTGAAGAAGTCGAAACCTTGCAAAAGGAAGCGGAACAATTTGCCGATCAGGATCGCCACACCAAAGAGAAAGTTTCTACCACCGTCCAGGCCGAATCGTTGTACGCCGAAGCCGAGCGCACCATTGAAAAGTACGGCGATCGCGTTGAAAAATCAGTCGTTGAAAAAGTGAAGCGCTCCATGCTGGCAGTGAAAGAGGCTCTCCAGCGAGAAAACTTGGAAGAATTGAAATCACTCAAGGCCGGACTGGATGTGGCACTTTTGGAACTGGGACGTGCCATTCACACCTCAGGCAGACAAACCGTGCAGCCGACAGCTAAAAAGAAGACCAATCTGCAAGAGTCCGGTCCCATTGAACTGGGTGAGCCTGGACAATTGAAGCCGGAACTTCTCATTCAAGCCGAAGCAATGATCAATGAAGCCGAAACTTTCATCGGGCAAAATTCCGCCCTGGATGCCATACTCATCGATCGCCTGGCCAAGGCCGGCGCGGTTATGAAAAAGGCTCTGGAAGGCGGCAATTCCGAAACCGTAAGAGCTGAGCTCAGCACGCTCAACTCGATTCTACAAGAGTGCAAACGCACAGCCGGCAACGATAAAAAGAAGCCGGTCAAGGGCGGCGACTCGCTTGACGCGGGACGCCAAAAATCTTTTAGTGGGGGCGATTCCTGATATTTAGTCAGGAAAAAACGGGTATCACGATGGCTACTATGACAAAAAAAGATTACTACGAAACCTTAGGTGTCACTAAAGACGCATCAGCAGAAGAGATCAAGAAGTCCTTCCGCAATAAAGCTCGCCACTTGCATCCGGATAATAAGGACAGCGGTGACGAACAAGCGTTCAAAGAGCTGGCCGAAGCATACGAAGTGCTGTCGGACGCGCAAAAGCGCTCCACCTACGACCGCTATGGACATGAAGGCGTCAAGGGTGCCGGACAGGGTTTTGAAAATTTCGACTTCAGCAATTTTTCAGCCTTCGGCATGGAAGACATCTTCGACATGCTGGATTCTTTCCTGGGCGGAAGCGGCGGTTCGTTCCGTGGCGGCGGCGGCAGACGTGGCGGACCGGAGCAGGGTGCTCACCTGAAATATGACCTCGAACTGGAGTTTTTGGATGCTGTTTTCGGTACCGACAAAACCGTAACAATCCGCCGCCTGGAAGACTGCGAATCTTGTAAAGGCTCAGGCGCTGCGCCGGGCAGCAATCCGGTGCCCTGCGTCACATGTGCAGGCGTGGGACAAGTTCAGCAAGTAGTAAACACATTTTTCGGACAGGCCCTTAGAGTAATCGCTTGCCCAGCCTGCCAGGGCTCCGGAAGCAAAATCGACAAGCCATGCAAAGACTGCAAGGGCGATGCGCTTGTGCGCAAGCAGAGAGATTTTCAAATCAAAGTCCCTGCCGGTATCGACTCCGGCACGCGTCTGCGCGTCCAAGCCGGCGGTGATAAAGGACGCAAAGGTGGTCCTTACGGCGACCTCTTTGTTGTTTTGCATATTAAAGAACACGAGACCTTTGTCCGCGACGGCGAAACCATTCACATCCGTCAGGCCATCAGCTATTCTCTTGCCGCCCTCGGTGGAGAGATTTTGGTGCCCACCGTCGAGGGCGCCAAACCGCTCAAGATCAACGCCGGCACTCAAACAGGCACCACTACTCAAATGAGAGGATTGGGCGTGCCGCGCTTTACCGGGCAGCCGAGAAAAGAGACTCGTCGCGGCGATCAAATCGTCCATCTGGTTGTGGAAACACCAACCAGACTGTCCGGCGAAGAAAAGAAATTGCTGGAAAAACTGGCTGAATTGCGCGGCGAAAAACTGAGTCTGTCGAAAAGTGATATAGCCAAATCTGAAGAGTCTGGCAAAGAAAAACAGGCAAAAGAAAACGCCGATAAAAACTCTGATAAAAACTCTGAAAAGATATCTGAGAAGAATGCCAGCGAGCAAGCTGACGATTCGAAGAAAGAAGCAAATAAAAACGCAAAGGGCAAGGACAAAAAGGAAGAGTCGTCCAAGGATGAATCGTTTTTGGACAAGATTGTTGATGCCTTCCGGCCGAAAAATGGCGAGACGCAAAAGTAAATCAAGAAGGCTCGTGACTGCGGCAATTGCATTGTTGTCGGTGTTGTCTTTCGGCGCGCCATACGCTCTTGCGACCAGACTTCCAGGCGAGCTGAAAGCTCAAATCGCCTCACATATGCCGAATGTAAAACTGTTCAGACTGGATGGTTCGCTGCAGACAGGAGCCGGTGAATTGTTTCTGCCGCTGATGCCTCCCACAGGTTTTCAACCTGGAAAAGGTTCAGCAGTCGAGGCCGCTTTCCCATCTGCCGAAAACCCCGATCTGATCATGTTTTGGAATGGTTGGTCATTCCTTCGCGTCATCAAGGAAGGTCAAAGCCGTACTGTAAGATTGCCTGAAGCACTGTCGGACGATCTGCGCAAACAAATTCTTGCATCGAAATTTCCAACCGACCTGCTTGTGCCCGACGGCTTTGTTTTGCCTCTGTCATTAAAGTCAATTCGCGGCGAAGTAGCAGTCTCCATCGTCGATGACATCGCTATTGCCAAACAAGCGAAAGTTATCGAAGCACTTGAATCGAGTGGTAACGGCGTGGTCATTGCCACCTCGCCCAATTGCGGAAAGCTTGCCCTCCTGGATGATAAGTCGTTCAAGAAAATCGACGAGTATCCGACCGAAGGCACTCCTTGCGGTATCACTTATTTTGGTGGCATAGTCTATGTTGCCGATCAAACCAAGAATCGGATTTTGCAATTCAATCCCACCAAACGGACCTTTGTCGGTCAAATTGATTTGCCTACCAAGTGTGCACCCAAGGGCGTAGCGGCTTTCAAGCAAAGCAAACTGCTCTACGTCTCCGAGAGTTCGACTAATCAAATTGCTGTACTTGAACTTCCTTCCGGACGCTTGCTTTTGCGGACAAAAGTACCGGCCGGACCGGGCCGATTGGCAGTCACACCAAATGGCAGTTACTTGCTTGTACTGAACGCCACGGCAGGGTTACTTACTTTGATCAGTACAGTCAACCAGAGAATGATGGCCACGATTCCGATCGGACCGGCGCCGGGATTTATGGCGATAAGCAAAGACAGCCAATTTGCCTATGTCGCCAGTAAAGGCGCCAACACTGTCAGTATTGTCGATCTCAATAAGAAAATAGTAGTGCACAAGCTGCAAGCCGGAACTTCACCCACTGGCGTCGCTCTCAACGGCGATCAGACAAAACTCTTCGTCGCTAATGCCAAAGACAATACTATTTGGGTTTTCGATTTGAAGACCAATGCAAAGATAGAAGAGGTTAAGCTTCCCCTCGATCTGGATTTCCCTGGCGAGATTTCTCTGATGCCCGATGGCGAGCATCTGCTCATTTCCAGCGAAGCCACCGACACAGTCGGCGTCCTCAATACCGCCAGCCTTAAGTTCGAAGAACAGCAAATCATCGGATTCACCAGCGACGAGATCAAGTGGTTTCCAACTTTGAGCGCTAAGGCGAATCAGCAGTAAACAAATTTTCTTTGGCTAGACTGATTGGAACTGGTTGTGCACCTTGTTCAAGAATTTCGTCACGCTTGATTGATACAACAGATCAACAGTCCCTACCGGGCCGTTTCTTTGTTTGGCAATGATGATTTCGGCTTCGCCGCGCTTGTCGCTTTCCGGGTTGTAGTATTCATCGCGATAGATGAACATCACCAGGTCGGCGTCTTGCTCGATGCTGTTATGCACGATAATGTTATTGGCGACAAAATTATGGTGATCTTCGACAGTCAGATCATAGACCTCAGCTTCACCCAGAGGTTCAATGCTGACGATCGGATCCCAGTAAACGTCTCCTAAGGTGCGGGTCGCGGTTCCGGCTTCGCGGACCAATTGAGCTACGCCCCCGCGATTATACGGATGAGGAGCTTCCTCCTGGGCGCTTAAGCTAAGCACTTCGGCTGTGCTCGAATCTGCTGGTATGGCTACCTTCTCGCCCACTTTTAGAAGATCGAGGCGCTTCCATCCATCTATAGTCAGGAATTTATGATTTCCTGTGGCGTGGATCTGGCGGTTGAGACCAGTGATCATCTTATATGTTTGCTTTGTGCCGGTTGAGAACGCGTTAGTAACTGTCTTGGGCTCGAGCTTCCAGGTATAGGTGTTCAATGCCATAACTTTGAACCCTGTCTGGCCTATGAGACTGTCCATGCGCACATATTCGCCTGTCTCCGGCAAAAGGATCTGCGTGCCGCCTGTCAGGCAACCGGATTCCCTCAAGTCTGAAAGCATCGGTCGTTTGTTCTGTCTGGCTTCAACCGCCCGGGAAAGCTGAGATAGTGCCAAGACTGGGCAGCTCAATTCGCGCGCCAGTTGTTTGAGTGAGCGCGAGATTTCGGATACTTCTTGCTGCCGGTTGTCCGTTTGTTTGCGACCTTGCATCAGCTGAATGTAGTCGATCACTATCAAGCCCAGTCCTTTGTTTTCAGCTTTGAGACGGCGGCACTTGGCGCGTATTTCGTTGGCGGTGACCATGGCAGAGTCATCGATGAATATGGGTGCTTCGCCGAGGCGACCCATTGCCATTGCCAGTTGCGTCCAGTCGTTGGTGTGCAGATGCCCTGAGCGCAGGCGGTTGGCATCGATGCCGGCTTCGGCACAGAGCATTCTCATGACCAGCTGTTCGCGCGACATTTCAAGGCTGAATACGGCAACAGGAATATTCGCATCTGTGGCCATGTGCTGCGCGATGTTTAAAACAAACGCTGTTTTACCCATGGATGGTCGGGCGGCAATGATGACCAGGTCGGAAGGCTGGAAGCCAGACGTCATGGCATCGAGATCGTAGAATCCTGACGGTGCACCGGACAATGCATCGCGCTGTTCGTAGCGTTGTTCGATCTTTTGAAATGATGTTTCGACAATGTGCTTGATGTGAATGAGCTGCTGTAAATTGCGACGCTCTGCCAGTCCGAAGATGAGGTGCTCAGCTTTGTCGATTGCCACTGTGGCGTCTGTTTCTTCGTAAGAGCCTTGCACGATCTCCGTGCCGGCTTTAATAAGCTGGCGAAGCAAAGCCTTTTCTTCCACGGTTTTGGCGTAGTATTCCAGGTTTGCCGTCGTCGCCACCGCCAGAGCCAGGTCAGTGATGTACTGCCTTCCGCCGACGTGGTCGAGTTTGTCCTCGTCTTTTAAATACTGGGAAACCGTGACGATGTCGATGGGCTCGCTCTTCTCATACAAGTCCAGCATGGCCGCGAAGATCACCTGGTGGGCTTTGCGATAAAAGTATTCGGGATGCAGAACGTCCACGACGCGCGTAATGCCGTCGGCCGAAATCATCAGCGAACCAAGTACCGCCTGCTCAGCCTCAATGGCCTGCGGCGGCATGCGCTCGATATTGCCTTCATGCATGGGGTCGCTGCTCATTGTTTCCTGCTTCTCTTTACGTCAGTATTTTTTGTACTTGATTGCCAATCTTCTAACTATCAATACGTCGCCAGAGGCAAAAAAGTTCAATTCACAAGCGAATGGATATATCCATTGGATTGTGATTGGATAGACCTCTGCCCGGCGCTGAAAACAGCCAGGTTGCTTGTTTATCCGTAAATTCCCTGGTTATTAGAATAGAGGATCGAGCCGCCAATTTGCCGGGTCGGGCAATGATATAGAACTTAGTTCGTCTGATGGACAGCCGTTTTTGGCGTCTTGTATATCGGTTGCCTATATTAAAGATGGGAAATCCACGGAAATTTGGGTTTGCCTGGAACTTTTCACCAATATCTGCGCCTTCTTAAGGAATTTGCAAATTGAAGATTTAGGATGGCAGCAATAGCGTTCGTACATTTCCTTTTTGAGTCGAAAATATGATTGACAACACCGACAGGCGACAATTTTTGGTTAAGGCCGGATTCATAGCCGCGGGCGGAATTATTACCGCTGCCCAAGCGTCTCTGGCAGCTTCCGAACCGGAGGAAGATGTCAGTCCGATTGAAGACCTGATGCGTGAGCACGGTCTTTTGAATCGCGTGCTCCTTGTATACGACCACTGTTCGGAAAAATTGCAGAATAAAGAAAAGGTCGATTTAAAAGAACTGGCAGCTGCACGCGAAATCATCAAAAACTTTGTCGAGGCTTATCATGAAAAACTGGAGGAAGAGCACCTCTTCCCGCGTTTGGAAAAAGCCAAAAAGTTGAGCGATCTGACAGCCGTACTGCGCGCGCAACATGCCGCAGGACGCACGGTCACGGCAGAACTGGCGACCGCCTTGCAGCGCCAAGATCACTCTGCTCTAGTCAGTCACCTGCGCGCCTTTACGCGCATGTATAGACCGCATGAAGCGAGGGAAGACACAATTGTGTTTCCTGCCTTCCGAAGGGTTGTGCCGGACAAGCAATACAAAGAAATGGGCGAGATGTTCGAAGCGCGTGAACATCAGCTTTTCGGTAAAGAGGGTTTTGAAGGACAAGTGAAGCGTGTTGAACAGATAGAGCGCGAGTTAGGAATTTACGACCTTTCTCAATTCACTCCAAAACGTTCCTAAATGTTAAAAGGGCGACGCTTTTGCGCCGCCCTTCTTTGGCAGTTTCTATTCGAAACCAGCCTTTAGTCTTCTTCAAGCGATGACGTGTCGCCTGTGGGCAGTCCCAATTCCCAGGCTTTGAGCAGCCTGCGCATGATCTTGCCGGAGCGGGTCTTGGGCAGCGAATCCTTCACTTCGATTTCTCTTGGATAGGCATGTGCTGCCAGTTGGCGCTTGGTGTGCTCTTTGATCTGATCGAGCAATTCTTTCGATTCGGTAAATCCGTTTTTGAGCACGATGAAAGCTTTGATAATCTCACCGCGTTCTTCATCCGGCTTGCCGATTACGCCGGCTTCGGCCACGGCCGGGTGTTCTACAAGAGCTGATTCCACTTCAAATGGACCGACTCTGTGACCGGCAGTATTGATTACGTCATCGAGACGGCCGACAAACCAGAAGTATCCTTCGGTATCTTTCCAGGCATTGTCGCCTGAGTAGTACCATCCGGGAATTTTGAAATACTCTTTGAACTTTTCCTGGTTGCGCCATACCTGGCGAAGCATGTTCGGCCAGCCCGGCTTGACGACAAGTTTGCCCAGCTTGCCTGGTTCAACTTCTTCTCCATCATCGTCCACACAAGCTGCGTAAACCCCCGGAATCGGCTTGCCCATCGAGCCCGGTTTGATTGGGTTGCAGGGCAGATTGACGATGAGCTGCATGCCGGTTTCGGTTTGCCACCAGTTGTCGTGGATCGGCAATCCGTAGACTTTCATTCCCCAGCGCACGACTTCCGCATTCAACGGTTCGCCCACGCTCAAAATGTGACGCAGGCTTTCCATATCATGGTCGTACACAGCGTCATCGCCTGCTTTCATGAGCATGCGCAGAGCGGTCGGGGCGGTGTACCAGACTGTCACTTTCATGCGCTCGATGAGCGAGTACCAGCTGTTAGCATCGAATCGTCCTTCGTAGCTGACCACCGATGCGCCCAGTGACCATGGTCCGAAGATACCATATACGGTGCCGGTTACCCAGCCTGGATCGGCGGTGCACCAGTAAATGTCGTCATCGCGCAAATCAAGAACCCACTTGGAGGTCATGTGGTGTCCGATGATGTCGTTGTGTACGTGGACGATGCCTTTTGCCTTGCCGGTTGTGCCGTATGTGTAGAGAAGATAGAGCGGATCTTCGGGATCCATTGGTTCGCACTCCAGTTTTTCGGAGGCATCTTTTGTGATCGCTTCGTAGCTCAGTTCACCTGCTTTTAGGCTCGACTCGTCGGCGCCGACCATGATTATGTATTCCAGGTTGGGCAACGATGATTTGATTTCGTCGATTTTCGGCTTCAACGCCGGATTGGTGATCAGTACTTTCGCTTCGCTATCGGCCAGGCGATCTCTTAAAGCATCAGGTCCGAATGCCGAAAATAAAGGTCCGGCGATGGCGCCGATTTTTGCTATACCAATAGTCGCTGTGTAGAGTTCCGGAACCCGCGGCAGGAAAATGAAAACACGATCGCCTTTCTGTACACCTAATTCTTTGAGCGCATTGCCGATGCGATTGGAAGCCTCATAGACTTCCTGGAAGGTGAATTTCTGAAGATTTTCCTTGGCGTCGATTGCATAAAGTGCAACTTTGTTGCGGCGACCATCGTGCAAGTGGCGGTCTACTGCGTTGTAGGCAGCATTGACCTTGCCGCCGGCAAAGAAATCAACTTCATTTTTGGCGTGTTCCCACTCGAATGTTCTGTAGGCTTCCTCATAATTTTCCAGGTTTACTTTGACCGGGAATTTCTTCAAAAGCTCTTTGCGCGCTCCACGTGGCACTTTGTGTTCCTGCCCTTTCGTTTGCGTTTTAGTCTCCTGTCCTGGCTTGGTTCCAGCTTTGGACTTTTCAACGACTTTCATTCCTACCTCCGGCTTCATGCGCCGCTGTGTTCACCTAAACTCTGCAGCTTCTTGACGAGCTGCGAGCTTCACGCCCGAGCGGGCAGTGAAACTAAATAACAGGCTCATTAGTCTAGCGCGGACTGCTCTTCTGGTGTACTGCCGGTGCCTAAATTAAAGGATTTCACCTCTTCAGTTTTGCCTGATTCTGTCCGGGCGACGCACGGCTTGCCATTCAAGATTGTTGTCAAGAGTTTGTGCTGGGCTGTCCATGATGGTAGAAATCTTGCTTGCCCAGCCGTTTTTTTGCTTCTGCTCTGGTTCGATTTGATCATGCCGCTCACGGAAACCTTCTGCCCCTATCCCGAATGCAACGAGAAGTTCAGCGCCGAAATACCTGTGGGACGAACCAAAACCACATGTCCTGCCTGCCTGAGACCGATCACCGCCCGACTGGCGGCAGTCTTTGCCACCCTGGAAAGAGAGCAGGAAAAACGCAAGCGCATGGGCGTGCTCAACTTCAATAATGACGCCAAGGCAGGCGAGGATTATAGAGAACGCTTCGTCGCCGTCGTGGAAGATGTGAGAAGTTTGTTCAATGTGGGCGCTATCTTTCGCACCGCAGATGGTGCAGGCATGGACAAGATCTACCTTTGCGGCATTACCGGCGCGCCACCCAGAAAAGAGATTGAGAAAGTCAGCCTGGGCGCAGAAAACACCGTCAATTGGGAATGGCGCTTCGGTTGTGTGAGCATACTGCGCGATCTAAAAGAGCGCGGATTTAATATCGTCGCCCTTGAAAAAACAGAAAATTCTCAGCCACTTTCTCAGTTGCTTTTGCAAGAAAAAATTTCCAGACCGCTTTGTCTGGTGGTCGGCAATGAAGTTTCCGGCGTCTCTGCTGAGGCGCTTGCCTTGAGCGACGTCGTTGCCGATCTACCCATGAAAGGCATGAAGGAATCGCTCAACGTTTCCGTTGCCTTCGGCATTGCGGCCTACGCATTGTCGGAAAAGACCTGAGTGGTGCCTTTATTTAAAGCCTTCAATGGTCGATGTGATGTCGCCCGAAGCAGGACCCTGGCTGCTCAATACCTTATTGTCTTTGTCCAGGTAAACCACATGCGGGTATTGTGAGACTCCGTATTTTTTGACCAGTTCTGCTGAAGCGGGAGTGTCCGCATCTACCAGTTGGAATTCGATTTTCCCGGTAAATTTATCTCTAGCGGCGTCCCAATATGGTCCAAACATTTGAATGCTTCTCTGGTCGTTGCTTGAGGGGGAGGTAAATTGAATAACCTTCCTGCATTTCATCGCGCCTTTGGGCTCGGGTTTTGCGTCAGCCGCTTTCTTGGGATCGGCGGCTTTACCATCGGCTGCTTTTCCATCGGCGGGGGGAGCCGGAGGCGGCGGGGCGCTGCCTGGCCGGGTGCGGGCGGCGCTGTACTGGTTCATGGAGTCCAGTCCGGCTCTGGCTTGAGACTTGAGTTTTTCACTGCGCGCGTTTTTTTCAACCCAGGTGTACATTTGCGACGCCTGGGCGACCTGATTGAGCTGCTGATAGCAAAGACCCATGTAGTAGCGTGTGAGCGGGTCTGAAGGATACTTTTGCGCGACCACTTGAAACTGGGCCAGGGCTGCCGCGTACTTTCCGGCCGAAAATGTCTGCACCGCCTGGTTGAAAGCAGCGTCGGCAGACTGCACAGGAAGGCTGGCGCCGGTAATCGACAGGGTCAAACAAAGTGAAAAAGCCGCCGCCAGGAAGCGCCCGTATGTGTACTTCCCGCTCTGTCTCATCTCATTTTGCGTGATTTTGAACTGCATTAAGCTGCTCCTTAAAACTGCCGCCCTCAGGATTTGGGCCCACAGAGCATATTCCCATATTCTGAAAAATAACAGAGTTTTGCTAGTCGCGCCCGCGGGTGGTTGCTTCAGGACCTTAGATTGAACGTTAAATGCCTTTTCATTTTCCTCTTGAGAGCCTTTTGGGATAATATCCGTCTGACCTGGGAGGGCGTTTTCGTGTCTATTGAATGGATGTATTACCGCAACGGCTGACAAACCTGCGTGAAGGCTCATGAGTTTCTTGGGCGCAAAGATGTGTCGACCGATGTAGTCGTCGATGCAAAAAAGAACAAGATCGACAGATCAGAAGCATTGAAGATGGCTGCAAAAGCCGATGAAATTTATTCACTCAAAGGCAAGAAGATAGTTCGTCTTGATTTGAAAAAAGCGAAAGCAGACGACGATGAGATCGCTGCTTTGATGATCGGACCGACCGGAAATCTTCGAGCTCCGACCTTCCGCAAAGGCAAGACAATTGTTGTCGGCTTCAACGAAGAAACATACATCGAATTGCTATTGAAATAGTTGGAGGGGCGATGCCACGCATCGTCCGGTTTCAATGAAAGATCCGTAGAGGCGATGCCATGCGTCGCCTCTTTTTCATTTGAAAAACAGCATCAGCAATTTGCTTACGGCGACGAGCAGAACTAATGCCAGGGCTCGTCTGAGAATATTGTTTTTCAGCTTTTTTGCGCCCAGGAAAGACCCGGCAATCGCGCCGATCGATGCTGCTACTAAATACGGTATTATCGATCCGAATTCCAATCTGTTTGTAACCGCTCTGCCGATCAAACCTGCAATTGAATTGCAGACTATGAAAATTGCTGCTGTTGCAGAAGTTTGCTTGACGGTCGCCCAGTTTAGGAACAACAGTACGGGGCTGAGAAAGACACCACCGCCGATGCCAGCCATTCCTGAGAGCATTCCCAATGCGGCGCCGATTCCCAGCGCTTGCGGTATGTTGACCGGCTTGGTTTCGCTGTCTTCGGGCGATTTATGAAACGAGTCATAGAACAGTTTGCCCGCGGTCAATAACAGAACTGCTGCCAGAAGCAAGAAGTATCCTTTGTGCAAAGAGATCATGCCGCCTACAAATGCGGCCGGTATTGAGGCGGCAAGCAGAGGCATGCAGATCTTCCATCTCAACTGTTGTGCTTCAATTAAAAATACCAGTGAGACCGACGCCGTCAGTACATTTAAAACAAGCGCAGTTGTCGATATCTCATTGGGCGGCAGCTTCGTCAGCGAAAGAATTGCCAGATACCCGGTGGCGCCGCCGTGCCCGACCGAGGAGTAAAGAAAGGCGATGACGAGAAAACTGAAAAACTGAACTATCGAATCAACGGACATCCGGAAATTTCCATACAAAAATACCACCCAGATTGCTCTGCGGTGGTATTTATGCTACTACCTGACTGCCCTTTGCAGGGGCTCAGTATTTCACCACACTTCAGTCAGTCCTTCATGTGATGCGGGCTCCTTGCTACCGTTTCTGGTTAGCGCCAACCTGGCGTTTCCGCATGGCCCCTCGGCTCAAAGCAATCAACTCGTTTGAGTGACCGCTCACCGTTGATGCATTTAGTTTACCGCGTTACGGCATACAGACAACTACCCCAATGGACATTTTAGAATAGGTATCTTGGCAAAGTTAAGAACCGCATGTGGTGCACTCCTGGACATATCGATTACATTAACAAGCGCCGGATCATTTGAATCGGGCTTGAATAGCGGGATCAGGCATTGACCCATGCCTCGATCGGATATCAAATGTATATACAAAATCTATTGTTTGCTTATCGAAAGAGAAATTCCGGTTTGTCCGCCCCGAGTTTCCGTAATCGTTATTTTGGATTGGCTGCCTTTTTTGGCGGAGCTCATGATCAGGCAGCCGGTAGTTTTATAAACATCACCGAGCATCCAGCCAGACTTCTTGAGTTGCTGGCAATAGTAGTCGAACACCTTGTCAGGGCTGTCGGATGTAGTCAGAAGAATCGTTTGCGTGGGACGACCTAAATCTAAGTTGGAAAGCTCGAGCGCCGATCCTGGATATTTAGGAAGCGGAAAATCCGCTGGAAATTCCTGGCTGCGATTTTTGTAATTTTCCTCTGCTTTGCCGGCAGACGTCTGTGCTGTCTTATTTTTAGACAGACCTGTGGTTTGCTTTGCAGGAGTGTCGCTTGCTGGAGTAGTCGTCTCCATAGCCGCTTGCACCATCTTCTCAGGCGGCTTCTGGCTGCAACTCTGGAAAAAAAGTCCACTTAGTGCGATCAGCAAAACCGGCATCAGGCAAGATGGATATCGCTTCATTGGTTGATTTCCGTCTGGGTGCGCCATCAAAAATTGGGAATTTGAACGCCGGGCTTAGGAGTATATTCGACACGCAGCATTCCTGACGGACTCTGATAGTAATACTGATCGGGCTTTGCCGATTGACTGGTAAGCAAGATAGTCACTGTTTCGCTTTCCATGGTGTGACCGGCTTCTACTTTGGTTCCAGTATCAATCATATAGGTCATTATGTTGTCAAAAACCGTAAGAGTCATCGGCACGTATTGCTGAACGATGTGCGGAGAAAATAGTGTGCCCAGGTCAGGAATATCGAAGAGATGATTTCCATAAGAGCGCATCCAGAGCATTTCGTTGTCGTCAAATTCGTGTATTACCGGGCCGCTATAAAGAAACAAGGGCGGCATGTTTTCAATGGCGTCCATCCAGTCTTCATCAGCCAGTATCTGCTGCAAACCGGCAGAACTGAAACTGGTAAATCCATTTACATTGGCAATCACCAGGCCCTTTTGCGTGGAAAGCATCA
>CAZHEZ010000114.1:0-25028 GCA_964531315.1 uncultured Candidatus Obscuribacterales bacterium
CAGGTTCGAATCCTGCCGGGCAGGTATATTGCAACGATTATAGAAAGCGGCTTCCGTTTCGGTGAGCCGTTTTTTATTGGGGCGGGGGCGTCCCACCATAAAGGGTTTGAGATTCTTTGGCGTTTCATTTGAGCAATGACACAGCAGCCCAAATCGATTCGCTTTTGAACAGCGTAATGCAGGCAAAATCGAAAAACGGTTTCAATGTTGAGAGTTTTCGCAATGACGTTATTGAGTACCTCGATGCGATCGATGAGGAAATAAAAGAAGATGCAGATTTGGGAAATCTTTCCCATTGGAATTTGGATATGGATGATGGAGACTTTGACTCTGATGGCTTCTTTTCGGTGATGATCATTCAACGCGACGGTGTTCACGGACAATGAAATTGACCGTCAAAATACTTGACCGCCATCATTCACCAGTTTGCACATATGGCCAGCGTGGATCGTGTTTTCCATGCCAGCAAATTGCGGAATCAGAAGTCCAAACGGAGCTCAGCTCCTTCTCGAGGAATGCTGGATAAGAACCTTTCTTACTTATGTGAAGGGGTCGGGTAGTTGTTTGCAGGGGATGCCCCCCCAGTCCTGCGAGCGTTCGGATCGTATGATCTACTATCGTCTTTGCCCCAGGATGTGCTGCTGCGCAACTTATCGCCTTCATAATTTCTTTGCTCTCCTGAACCGTCAGGTTTGGTCATGGACTCCTCAATCACTTTCCCGTTTTCATCCTTATGGGAGAAGTGTGCAGTGCCATCTTCATCATATCTGTAGGTGTATTTCTCGCCGTTGTTTTCACGAGATTCAGCCTCAGTCAAGCGATCATTCTTGTCGTACGAGTCGGTATGTCTATTACCGTCTTTGTCCCATGAATGCTCCTTGCGCGATTGATCGGCCCCATATTCTCTTGCCTCTCCCGAGCCATCAGGTCTTGTCATTGATTCCTCTGTCAATCTTCCATTTTCATCCTTATGGGAGTAGTGGTTTGTGCCATCTTCGTCATATCTATATTTGGAAGTCCCTTTGCCCTTTTCATATGTTTCTGCTTCAGTCAAGCGATCGTTCTTGTCGTACGATTCAGTAAGTCTATTACCGTCTTTGTCCCATGAATGCTCCTTGCGCGAATGATCGGCCCCATATTCTCTTGCCTCTCCCGAGCCATCACTTCTTGTCATTGATTCCTCTGTCAATCTTCCATTTTCATCCTTATGGGAGTAGTGTTTTGTGCCATCTTCGTCGTATCTATATTTGGAAGTCCCTCTGTCCTTTTCCTGTGTTTCTGCTTCAGTCATGCGACCGTTTTTGTCGTATGTTTCCGAATTGCGATTGCCCTCTTTGTCCCAGGATGTTTCCTTGCGCGAATCGCCTGCTCCATATTCTGTGGATCTTCCCGAGCCATCAGGATTGGTGACTGACTCTTCAGCCAATCTTGCGCCGTCACCTTGGGCTCCGCCTAAATCGCCAGGCGTCTTTGCCGAGTCTAAAATACCTTGCTTTTTGCCGCCTTCCGCCGGTCCAAACTGAATGGAATCATCTGAAATTGTGGCTTGATTGAGGTGCTGTTCGGCTGTATTCGAACCCCTTGATAGATCTGTAGGCGCGTCTTTGCAATATGCGTTACTGGCGGATTCGGCTGATGCCTGATAGCGTTCGCCGGATTTTTCTACAGGGCAACTGGTCGATTCCATGGCAGTATTTGGCATAGCAAAGCCCTCATTTGAGCTTAAAAACGTGTTAGTAAGACAAGACGAATAGACGGCCCCGCTGGTGCAGTGGGCGGGGCGTCCGTTTGCTCGTTGGTTGATGAACCTTAGCATTTTGAACGTGGAGACAACGTGGACCCCCTGGATAGGCTGGCATTACGGCAGTTTCCGGGACGTCGTCCAAAGCAATGGCGAGGAAGCGAATATGGGTATACTTGAGTATCCAGTCAGTAGTCCGGACCGTGAGGATGAGTCGTGCCGAAAATGCTCATTGTTGATGATGAGCTGGAGTATACGAGCTTACTCAAGTCATCCCTTGAGCCTGAAGGATGGCTAGTGGAATTGTGCTGGAGCGGCAAGGACGCACAGCAGCTATTGAAAAACTTCAATTATGACTTTATTCTTTTGGATTGGAATCTTCCGGACATGACTGGTCCCGAACTCTGCAAAAAATTCAGAGATTGCGGCGGTTTGACGCCGATAATTTTTTTGACTGGCAGGCAAGCTATCGAAGATATTGAGCACGGCTTGAATTCTGGTGGCGATGACTATCTGACTAAGCCGTTCGATGTGCGCGAGTTGTTAGCGAGAATACGCACCGTCAAACGCCGTCCACTTCAAATCGACCGAACCAAATTGCGCCTCAAGCAATTGGAATTTGACCCGCAACTGCGTGTTGTCAGTCGCGATGGAGAAAGGGTTCAACTATCGCCAACCGAGAGCGGCTTGCTGGAAACATTGTGTCGCAAGCCAAGTTATTTCTTCTCCTCATCGGCACTTTTCGAAGCTGTATGGCCGTCAGACACTGACTCATCCGACGAGATCGTTCGCACTCATATGAAAGTGTTGCGACGCAAGCTCAAATTACTTACAGAAGACGAGCTAATTCAGACCGTGCGCGGATCGGGTTATCTTATTCGAGCTGAAGATGTTCAAGGCGCCCAGTAAGAGAAAAGTTTGATGAACCTTCGCATTTTACACAAGGGACTGATTCTATTGTTGATTCCAGCATCTTTGCAGGGATTTCTTCTCTTTCAGCTGTATTTGTCGTTCGAAGAGGTGGATCGTCTCTCGAAAGCCGAAAAGAAAGTGAGCATGATTATCGAAATTGGCGATGAGATCACTACTCTGATTACAAAAGTACTTAGAACAGCCTGGCGAGAAGGAAAGCCAAAATCTGAGGCAGTGCTGGAGCCGGAGGAATTTCGGGTGCGCATCAAGACTCTGCTTCGACAAGAGCAGGGGCTTTTGAGTTCAAATGCGGAAATGACTAATACGTTGAAACTGCTTGGACCAATCTCTGATGACGCATATAACTTGCTCATGGAGTGTCGGGCGGCGCAAGAACCTGGTTCTGACTTAGACCGCATAGTCAAGATTGCACCAAGAATCCGAGCGATAGCTCGAAGGCAAGATATTATTGCAGCGGCGAAGCACAAAGAACTCGATGCACTGCGTCAGAAAAGAGAGGATACAAGAGCTTCTCTTGAAAGGGTCAAAGGTCTAATCTTTTTAAGCGCCATTGCCGAAATTACTTTAACACTCGGTTTGCTCGTTTACTTCCTTCAAGATGTCACTAAACGCTTGAGAGTTCTCATGATTAACGCTGCCTCCGTACCGAGCGGAAAGCCCCTTACAATGCGCGTTACCGGTGGAGATGAGCTTAGCTATCTGGATGACGTCTTGCATGAAGCCTCCCAACAGCTGGAGCGCGCAACCCATCATAGGAGCACACTCACTGGAATGGTTTCGCATGATTTGCGGGCACCCCTGCTTTCTGCCAATATTTCCCTCGACCTACTTTTGCGCGATGATGTTTTCGGTTCGCGCGAAGAGCATGATAGGAAGGTGCATGGTATCAAGAGAAACCTGACGAGACTCACTTCTTTTGTCGAAGATCTTCTGGCGATAGATCATTTAGAGTCCGGCAGCTTGAAGTTGTCGCTGGAGATGGTAGACCTGCAGGATGTCGCGGAGGAGGCAATCGACAATCTGTCCGTTCAAGCGCGAGAGAAGAACCTCACGGTAAAGAATGAATTGAGTACGCAAGAAGTGGTGGCAGACAAAAGCCGCTTGCATCAAGTCCTGGTCAATCTCATTTCCAATGCCATCAAATTCTCGCCGGACGGAGGCACGGTTGTCCTGTCCGCAACAGCTGCGGATCAGATGGTTACCGTCTCAGTCATCGATGAAGGACCAGGCATACCCGTTGCAGAACAAGCGCGACTATTCGAGAAGTTTCACCAGTTGGAGATGCCCGATCTTCCCAAAGGGTTTGGTTTGGGATTGTTTATCTGCAAGCTCATAATCGAAAGACACGATGGTCAGGTGGGTGTCGAAAGTCAACCAGGAAAGGGATCGCGCTTCTGGTTTAGCCTGCCGCTGGACGATGACTGAGATAGCTACAACTTCTCCGGCGATTCGAGAGCATGTGATTGCTGAGAACATCTGACCCGAGTTAACTTCTTTAATTCCGAAGATCGCGAAGCAAACTGGCTATTTGCCGATCCTCGTTAGATTCTTAGGAACTCTGCCCCACCGCCGGGCAGCCAGGGAAGCGCCGCTCGGTTGATCGCGATCACCGGATGTATGAAATTTGCGGCGCGCACAGCTGCAATTATACCGTCGCGACGTAGACAGACAAAATTCTATACGGTCCGGGCTCGCATTCATGAAATTTCCCTGACTCAACTGCCTTCTTTGCCTCTTCGAAGGTATTGAACAGACAGTGCGAATTTACAGTGAGTTCTTTGGCTAAATTGCTGCAATCTGTTCTTCATACCATTCCTGAATTCCTAAGCCGGTAGCCTTCAGTTCGGGCTAATGCTCGAAGAGCATATTTACTTCTGTCGTGTCTTGCGACGAATTGGGTGCGGCTGGGTAAGGCTCCGCTGCCATGCAAGCATTCAATACTGATTTGTCGAATGCATCATCTCCGCTTGATTGAACGATTGCGAGGTGTGCAATTCGACCGTTGTTTCTGATTCCAACGACGACCTCTGTCTTCCCGCTTCCTTCCATCTTCCAAGCGCCTTGGGCCTTTTGAGTGACGACTACGATCCAAGGTTCCAAGTTATGATCAATTACTTTTGGACTAGCGCTCTTGTCCATTGCTAATTCTCTCATCATTTCATCCGGCGATGGCTCTTCAATTGTTCGAAGCCAATCCGACTGGCGCGGGTCCGGCTCAACATAAGGAACCACCCATCCATCGGACCGAAAGTTCACTGCTATTGGTGTTTTCGACCACTGGTTTTTCCGCAGCTTTGCTGGAGCCGGTGGAAGTGGCAGCGCCGACAGCGGTGTTGTCAGAACTTTTTGATCGAACTCGTCGTTGGTTGACCCTTGAAAAATTCGATAATTGAAAATGTTTCCAGCTGAATCGACCAGACAGCTAACGGTGCATTCAAGCATCGGTCTGGCTGGCGCTGGCGCGAAGTTCTTGCGCAGTTTTGCAACGACTTCTCTCGTGTATGCCTCGTACTCCTCGCTGGACAACCAGAAAAGACCAGTCGGATGGCCAGGATCGGTCTGCGGACTGCGTGAAAGCTGTAAAATCGGCTCTGGCGGTGTGAATGCATACAGCAGGTGAATCGTGTTGATATCTCTCGATGAAAGAGACTTTTGCTGCGCCAAAAATGGATACATAACATCGTGCGGATCCAGGCTGTGATTCACAAGACCAAGAGCATGCCCAATCTCGTGCAAACATATCGCGTGCACCAGGTCATCTGTTAGTGGCGCGATAGGACTGCTCGTCTTGATTGAGATGACGGCGGAGTCCATGTGATGCGGGCTGGTTTGGTAGCTCGTCAATCCTGCTACTGAAGGTTTTTCCTTCGGCAGATCCGTAACAAATTGACAGGTGATGTCGGCAGGTGGCTCGGTTACATACTGGAACTTGATTTTGGAGTTGGAGCTGGCTTCCCACTCTTGAAAGGACTGTCGCAGGAGCTGTTCGAATTTAGGCTTGAAGTTTGGAACATCTGCGCCGGGTTTTATCCATACTCTGACAGCCATGTCTCTGTCGAACCATCTGAATGGGTGACCCTTCGTGACCTGTTGAAAGTAATCTTCCTTTGGCGCAGAGAACGTTCTGGTTCTTTGTGACGGGCTGACTGTTTCTGCGAAGCAAGGGCAATCGAAAGTTAATTGACCAACCGCTATAAGCGCAATCAACAAGGAAAGGAGTTTCCGCGCTTGTATCAATGCATTCCCGAGTGGCATGGTGACGGTTATTTCACTGTTCCAAACTTAGTCATTACTATGGAAAATCCAGATAAACCTGGACACTGCATTTGATACAAGCATGTTGTCCATCCCGCGACTTAGCGCATACGTCCCGTACAATTCTCTGGCTGCGCCGTCGTGAAACTTGTGAATTGCTTCGCTGACTTCGAACAGACTAATTTTGCCGCTTTCAAATTGTTCAAAATAAACCGATAACTTCCGTAACTCAATGGACAGTTCGCGTTCATATGCTATTGCAGTCCACTGCTGCAAAGCTTTCCGCACCGAGTTGGGTAGTGATTTCATTTTCTTGTCCTACGAATGCTTCGTGACCAGTTAGGGAGTTCCGCCGTCAATTCCAAATTGTATCGAACCGGACATATGTCCGATAAAGTGGACAAATGTCCGGTTTTGTGGTACCATAGGCTGAATGGAGGAAAATGGGCAAGGCTATAGACCTGAAGCAATTGGCGGTTGCGAAGTTTTCGGAAAAGGTAGCTGCGCTCCGGATGCTGTTTGGCTTTACGCAAGAAGAGCTTGCGAGAGGTCTGGGCGTCAACGAAAAGACTATACGGCGTTGGGAGAGCGAAGACTTCGAACCTCACGCGCAAAGCAAACAAGCCGTGCAAGCGCTCATGACCATTGCGGAAGCGCTCGGCGATCTGTTTGAACCTGACGTGATAAAGGTCTGGGTTGATCGCGAAAATCCAGCTCTGAATGGAGAGCGTCCCAGGGATTTTGTGAAAAAGCCCGGTGGCATCTTCATAGTTGCTAACTTGCTCGGCACGGTAGGTCGTTGAGATGCATGTCAATCGCGACGAGCTGGACAAAGTCGCGCCACAAAAAATCGACGGCAGTTTTTACGGGCTCATCCGCACGAGATATGCGAATGAGTCATTGTTGTATATTCGCATCGTTTTTGGCCGGCTCGGCGCATCAATTTGGCCGGCGAGCCGCATAGTTTTTGGCCACCCTGCCGCATTTAATTTTGGCCGGTCAGGCGCATTAATCTGGCCGGCGAATCGCACGTTTTTGGCCGCTTGATAAGCTCGATCTTAACTGCGAATCATTAAACAAGAAGGTCTTCAACATCTAGCACAGCCCGCTTGTCGGCGATTCTAACAACTCACTCAGTGGGAGGTTTGATGGTCGATGGCTAGACCGAGGAAGGCAATGAATTTACACAGAGAAATCTTGCGGCACGTGCTCGATTTGAAGTTGAGTGGCAATCAAATCCATTCGATCCTGAATGTTTCACGTGGCACGGTACACGACTGCGCTAAACGCGCTCAAGCTGCAGATCTTCATTGGGAACAAGTCGAGTCGTTGTCAGACGAGGAGCTTTTCGCACTCCTTTTTCCGGACAAACCGTTGAAGAAAGTAGAAGACTACCAGCCAGACTGGGAGAAGGTTTTCGCAGAACTCAAGCGTCGCGGCGTGAAACTGCGCCTGTTGTACGAACCATGAGGTCGGAGGTTCGAATCCTCCCGGGCAGGTATATTTCAGAGCTTTCTAGAAGCGGCTTCCAGAAATGTGAGCCGTTTTTTATTGGGATGGGAAAGCCCCCGTTTTGACCCCTATTTGACCCTTTTGGCATCGAAGCTTCTCGTTCGAAAAACACATGGTTAAACTGAGCCTTCGAATTCACGATTTATCCCTTTAACGAACTCTACTCGATACTTACCCTAGAGATCGCAGTTCCTCCTTTTATAGCTTCGAGCAGGTGAATGAAGAATCCACGATTAGTTTCTCAAAGAACCACTGATGATGTACTTCTGCGAGTATTTGCATGGGACTGCCTTAAGATACTCACTCGCACGCTAAGGCGGTGAGGTAAGGGTGAAACGTTTTTCCTGCGCTAAATTTAGGAATTTACTCGCCGCCGGACTTAGTTTGGACCAGACGAAAGCGAGCTGAAGCAGCGGCGGAGCAGGACAAAGCGGAACGCCCAAAAGATCAGGCGGTATCAGCGGGCTCGGCGCCAACGAGACGTAGGAGTCTTGTCTAACCAAACTGAAGACTGTGTCCAATTCTTCGGATTCTGCCATGACCTTGAGCCGCACATTGTTGTCTTCCAAATATGCAATTCCTCGCCAAGTTATTATCTGCTGGCTCGCCAGGACCACCGGCACCCCACCTAGATCTTCAGGTCGAATAGTTTTGTGCGTCGCCAAAGGATGGTCGTTACTCATAACCACCACGACTTCGCCGGTCACTGATTCGGAATATTTCAACTCGTCATACTCAAGTGGCAGCGTCGTCAGTCCAAGGCAATATCTGCCGTCAATGACTCCCCGTTCGACAAGGTCGGACGTGTTTGAAGAAAGCTGCACATATACATCTGGATAAGTCTGTTGAAACACTTTTATCACTGGCGCCAGAACCTTCGAGCCCACTGCCGGAACCGCGCAAATACGCAGCGTGCCCTTTAGCAAGCCCTTTATGGCACTCACTTCCTGTTCGCCTTGTTCGACCGCATCGACAGCTTCTTTTGCACGAACGAGAAAAGCTTCACCAGCTTCTGTCAATCGGACGTTACGACCGACCCTTGCGAACAATTCAATGCCTAAATCTTCCTCAAGCTGGCGGATCTGGGCTGACAGCGCAGGTTGAGATACATAGAGGGCTTCGGCCGCGCGCGTAAAGTGCGAGAACTCTGCTGCTTTGATGAAATATTTCAGTTGGCGGAGTTCCATAGCTCTCCAAACCCAAGCGGACGCCGCAATTTTAGCATTCATAAGCATTTCAAATCATTCTGGTCGGAAGTCCATATTGGACCGCGCCTGACCAGTGCGGTAGATTGCCAATAGACAAAGCGCGAAGCAAAAAGACTCGCCGAGAGAGTTTCTCGGTGGGCGGATTTCATCGGAGTGAGCGAGCAATGGAAAACACCAACCCGGACGGTTATCCCGAAATGGAACCGAAGGGAATTATCATCGAGAGCGAATCCAGATTCAAACAAGGCGATTCTGAACCAGACCACCAAAATGCAGATCCACCAGAGCAACAGCCGAAAGAGAAATGGCCATCCGGCAAGTGCACAACCACCATTGCTGCTTCTGCATTAATGCTCGTCTCACTGGCAGTCGGCGCATACCATTGGTATCAAGATGCCTCGTCCCACGAAGAAACTGATGATGCCTATATAACCGGGCATTTGCATCAAGTCAGCACGCGCATCGATGGCACTGTTGAAAAGATTTGGGTCGATGATAACGAACACGTGACCAAAGGTAAGGTACTTGTTTCACTCGATCCACGCGACTATCAGGTGAAAGTTGAACAGGCATTGGCAAACTTGAAGCAAGTTGAACGGCAAGTCAAAATCGATCAATCTTCTGTCAACTACCAGGATCAAGATGCACTAGGACAGGCAACGAATGCCGAAGGAAGCATCGCCAATGCGATAGCGACAATAGCTAGATCAGAGGCCCTGGTCCGAGAAGCGCAGGCAAACATACTTGCGACGCAAGCGCAAGTTACAGCAAGAGAAGCGGAACTGGAACGTGCACAGACAGACTGGGTACGCTTCGAACACCTCGCGAACGAGCGTGCTGTCACTCTCAGCCAAAGAGACAGCGCCAAGCGAGACTACTTAGTCGCGGTGGAAAATCTGAATGCAGCACGAGACGCCGTAACGCAAGCCACAGAACGTTTGCAGCAAGCACAACAAACAGTTGGTGCGAGCAAAGCTCAACGTATCCAAGCACAAGGGCAAAAGCAACTTGCCGACGCGAGCGGCGTGCAAGTCAAAGTGAATCAAGCAAAAGTTGATGCCGATCTTGCTGCCGTGTCTAAAGCCAAAGCAGCTGTTGATGAAGCCATGCTGAACCTATCATATACGCGCTTAGTGGCACCAATCTCGGGACGCATCGGAAAGAAGACGGTCGAGGAAGGTCATCGAGTGCAGCCTGGCGAGCCGCTTGTCACAATCGTTTCTGATGATCCCTGGGTGGTAGCTAACTTCAAAGAAACTCAATTGCAGAAAATGCAGATTGGTCAAAAAGTCGACATCAAAATCGATGCGCTTCCAGAGCACAAATTCGAAGGGAGCATTCTAAGTTTTTCACCTGCTTCGGGTTCGAGCTTTGCCGTCCTTCCATCCGACAATGCGACCGGCAATTTCACCAAGATCGTCCAACGATTACCGGTGAAGATCGTATTCGATCCCCGCTCGATAAGAGGGTATGAGGACAGACTGGCACCGGGGCTTTCCGCGATGGCATCTGTCGACTTGAATTGCAAATCATTACAACAACATAGGTTGGCGGAGAAATGTCATGAACGCACATGGAGCAACTGAAAATACACAACCGACCGCCGAGCCAGATGTCACGCTTAAAGACTGGCTTGCCGTGATTGGTTCATCAATTGGAGCCTTCATGGCAGTGCTCGACATTCAGATCACCTCATCGTCATTACGAGACATTCAAGGTGGACTTGGCGCAAGCGTTGACGAAGGAAGCTGGATCTCGACATCTTATTTAATCGCGGAGATTGTCACGATCCCATTGACTGGATGGCTCGCGAATTCATTCTCAGTGAAACGCTACATAATCGTCAATGCCATTTTGTTTGTGGTGTTTTCGATGTTATGCGGTTTCGCCCACGATCTCAATTCGATGATCATCAGTCGCGCGTTGCAAGGGTTTACCGGCGGCGTGTTGATTCCCATGAGTTTCGCTATCGTGCTTCAAAAACTGCCCCCGTCCAAGCAACCTATTGGTCTAGCGCTCTTCGCTATTTCTGCGACTTTTGCTCCATCTATCGGTCCAGCGGTTGGTGGCTACATCACGGACACTTTCGGCTGGCGATATATCTTCTTTATCAACCTGATACCAGGTATCTTGTTTACAGCGGCACTTATATTTTCCCTGCCCAATGCAAAGCCTCAGTATGAGTTGCTCAAACGCGCTGATACTTTCGGTATCATCACTATGGCCGCTGGACTGAGCAGCCTGATTTACGTGCTGGAGGAAGGTCAGCGCAATGATTGGTTTGGTTCGGAAGTCATCCAGCATGCGGCATGGATAGCCGCTATTTGCATACCCCTATTCATTATTCGGGAGCTGCTTGCGAAGTACCCGTTGGTCCAATTGCGCACATTTGCGAATCGAAATTTCTGTATCGGAACACTGATCAACGTGGGAGTCGGTTTTGGACTGTATGCCACGGTATACCTTCTGCCGTATTACCTGGCGACGACGCAAGGTTACAGCGCTTGGCAGATAGGTCAAGTAATGATTTGGTCTGGACTGCCGCAACTGCTACTGATACCGCTTGTGCCACTGTTGATGAAGAAGGTCGATGCGCGATGGATAATTGCTTTCGGTCTGCTGGGCTTTGCTCTAAGCTGCGCCATGACAGTTTTTATGAGTCACGATTTTGCAGGCGAACAGCTAATGGCTGCAATGTTGATGCGCGCTGTTGGACAGCCATTTATCCTGACGCCTTTGTCTTCGCTCTCCATGCACGGACTCGATCCTGCAGAAACTGGCTCGGCCTCCGCCATGTTCAATATGATGCGAAACCTTGGCGGTTCAATTGGCACAGCATTGGCGTCTACGATTGTTACTCAGCGTGAGCAATTCCATTCCGAGCGAATTGGCGAGCACGTGTCAGCGTCTGAGCCGGTTGTTAGGCAATGGCTCTTGCAAGCCGCTCAGAACCTGCACCATGCTGGTGCCACAACCTGGACGTCGTACCAACAAGCCCTACAACTTTTGTCGCAAAAGATTCGCCTGGAAGCGTTCGTCATGGCATTCAATGACGCGTTCGCATTCGTTGCGATTGTAATCTTTGTCGGCATTCTCATGACTTTCTTGCTTAAGAAAGCTGAAGGTGAGCTGCAAACAGCAGCGGAGTAACAGACGCTGTTTCGTAAACAACAGTTAGCAACCGAAGATCGAATTGGAGTGAACCCGAATGTATATAAAAAGAAATGTCGACTTAAAAAACATAATACGCTTCGGCTGGAGTGCGGTTCTCGGCTCGACTGCTCTGAGCACGGTTGCATGGTTCATGTATGAAAAACTCGGTCTTCATTGGTCCGGTATACCCTATGCGCCGGTTGCCACCATTGGCACTGCGGTTGCTGTGTGCGTCGGATTCAAGAACAATTCTGCTTATGATCGTCTTTGGGAAGCGCGCAAGATTTGGGGTGAAATTACAAACCTGTCTCGTTCTCTTGCTGCATATCTGATTAGTCTCACGGACGACGATCAACCAAGAGAAAAGATCGAGAATATTGTCCACAGACAAATATTGTTCGTAAATGTTTTGAGAACGCAGTTGCGGAAGCGCGCAGTATGGGAGAACACGCAGTACTTGCGATGGAGCAAGCGCGTGTGCATTCATCGAAATTTTGAAAAGGACCTGCATGATGCGCTTTCAGGATGCACAAATTCCAAGGAGCTCCAGCGATTATCGAATGTTGGAAATCCTGCACGAGAAATCATGTGTATACAAATCGCGTCTATAACCGAACTGAAGCGAGAAGGCCTAATCGATGCGTACGAAGCTTCTGATTTGAATCGTCTTTGTACTTCACTCATAGATCAACAAGGTAAATCGGAACGAATCAAGAATTTTCCGTTCCCGCGACAATATGCCTGTCTGAGCGAAATGTTCGTATACTTGTTCGTTGTCCTGTTGCCTTTCGGCTTGCTGCCTGAGTTTGCAGAATTGAACTCCGACGTTACCTGGATTGTGATTCCGCTCTCGGCGCTAATCGCTTGGATTTTTACGTCAATGGAACAAGCTGGCGACACCAGCGAGAATCCATTTGAAAACGGTATTAATGACGTCCCGATGACAGCAATCTGTCGCCAGATTGAGATCGACTTGCTTGAAATGCTGGGCGAACAAGGGTTACCGCCACCTGTCGCGGATACGGAATACGTTTTGATGTAATCAATAGCCGAAATTGCAGTTGCATGGTGTCGCATATGGTGCCGATCTGTCAAATCGTGGGTATAGTGCCACCATCGATTACGTCTTCCTCGCTACACCTTCTGCAACTCTGGGAACCACTCATCTAGAATCGCTCCTTCGATGGGGCATGCAGCTAGGCATCCGCCGCAGCTTATACACTCATCGCCGCGGATGTAGGCGTATTTGGTTCCTTTGACGTTGGTTTTGTCTTGAGCCCAGCTTATGCAATCCACTGGGCATGCGGCGAAGCAGTCTCCAATACCTTCGCAGACATCCGAAGCGATTGTAAACGCATTGATTTCCATAGCAATCTCCCCCGACAGAAAGGTTTCTGCCGGTCTTTTGTGTTTCTGAACTCAGCTTACACACGCCGTAAAACGAACGCTACTATTAAGACACATATATGTGTAATAATAGTAATAGTTAGGCATCAGGAGGCGTGTATCGCTAGCTCACACACACCAAAGCGCTCTCCGCGACAGATTGACGAGACGAGCCGCAGTGAGATCTTGCGATTGCTTAAGCTCAACGGTGAACTCTCAGTTGCTCAGTTGTGCAATCTGAGAAACGTGACTCATACTGCCGTTCGACGCCACCTTTCAACACTACAAAGGGAAGGGATCGTCACACATCGAATTGAGGAAACCGACATCGGGCGCCCAGTTCATATGTTTAGACTCACTGCAAAATCACAATCGTTCTTTCCAACTGATTATGAGGGGGTCGCGCTAAACCTCCTAGACACTATGTGTGCTGCCTCCGGTCACCGTGGCGTGTTGGATTTCTTAAACTCAGCCAACGATCGGCTTATTCAAGATTTATGTGCACGACTGCATGCTCGACCACTCGAAGAACGCGTAGAGGGACTGTGCAATTACTTTCGAGATGCGGGCTACATGAGCGAATGGAACCGACTGCCTGACGGCAACTTTTTTCTGTTCCACCAAAATTGTGCTATCTACAATCTCGCGGCAAAGTATCGCCAATTTTGTCTTTTGGAACTGCACCTTATTCAAAATGTACTCAATACAAAGATCTCGCGGCAACAGTACATTTTCAAAGATCAACCGGTGTGCGGCTATCTGATTCACTGCGAAAAGAAGAATTAGAGGGAGGGAAAATCCCGTGGAAATTTGCGTCGTGCTGAGGTCACTGGTTCGAATCTAGCCGGGCAGGAAACCATCAATGACATTGTCTTGCTCAACCTGATTGGAGGACTTTGTTACTTACTTCCTGAATGTTTACCGAACCGGTGGACTGCATCAACATCAAATGGTCGAATCGTATCTACCTTTGCGGCAATTTCAGAAGAGGATTCGAGCTGCGCTTTGTCTACAGTCTCAGCATTGGCACGCTCCTCGCCGCGTTTTCCGACTACGGAATCACTTTGAGCAGTGCGGCGGGAGTTCTTCTTACCTTTCATATTGATGTCCTCGTAGTTCCTATCTGGCGACGTAATTTACTATTGCTTACGCAGTTTCAAAATAAAGACCCAGCACCTTCCATTGGTTGACTGGTGCTGGGTGAGATTGGCTTGCACCTCTCTGCTTTTTTGAGAAGACTCAACTCTCGGACAGAAGTTCCCACATCTTTATCGCAGCGACTTTTATGTCATTGATAGGACTGCTGCGCCGTGAAGCCTGCCGTGCCTCAAATCGTCGAGTGCCCTGTTTGCATTCTTCAAGTCATAGACTGTCACGTCTGAGTGTATTGGAACCTTTGAAGCGATCTCAGGGAACTCAGTGGCGTCTTGTCTTGTTAAGTTAGCGACTGACCTGATTGAACGTTCTTCCCAAAGTGAAATGTAAGGAAATGTTGGAATAGCTGTCAGTGTGTATGCCACCGCGAAACCGGATGACGACATAATTGACGCTGAAGTTACAGCCGCTTAGATCAAGGTGATTGGTTTCACGGAGCAACAAACCCCAAATACTCCCCGGGCGAGTTTGGTTTGCGCGTCAGCCAAATTTCCCTTGGATTAACGTTGTGAGCTTTGCAGGAAGCGATCAGACTGGTGATGATGGGGGGCATTCTTTCCACCGATGTGATCTCAGAGCCCTCAGGCGGATTTGCAAATCAGCTGTAATACTGAGCTTAATCTAGAGCTGCACTCTTGTGCCTTGAGGTCACACCCAAGCTGGTCATAACTTTCTCTCAGTTCAGCAAGAACAGGAGTTAGTCTCATGCTACTGGGTCCGTACATTTGTTCAAGGTCACGCAGAACGCGTTCGAAAAGTCCCACAGCAACAGCGTGGTTGGACTGATCGGCATACTCTCGCGCCGTTTCAAGCATGACATTCAAGATAGTCAGTCTGTCGATGTTCATGGCAAATATCATCTCCTGATAGCTAGAATCGACCATCAATCGCAAGAATGATTACGAAGGAATGATTGTTGTGGGTTTGTCACCGACATCGTTTACAATTCGCAGACGAAGCGCTTTGACTGCAGCTTGTGTACGGTCGGCAACGTCAAGATGTTTAAGAATCCTGCTGACGTGAGTCTTTGCGGTGGATACAGAAATGTTGAGCTGGCTGGCCAACTCTTGATTCGACAAACCAGCAGCAAGCAGTTCAAGAACCTCGAGTTCCCTTTCTGTGAGATTAATGAATCTCTCTGCTCTGTTGCCTCCATTGCCTGCTGTCTCTTCGACATGCGAGCTCTTTTCCGTGCGATTTCTACAGTATTCAGTGGTGATCTTCCTTCCAATCAGCGCGTCGAACCAAATTGCGCCGGCGCACACACTTCGAATCGCCAATCGCAGTCGTTCCGGCTCTGCACCTTTCAAGCAATAGCCCATGGCACCGGCGGCAATTGATGCAGCTATATAGTCCTCGGTATCGTTTGCCGTGAACATGACCACCCTCGCCTCTTGGTGTAACTTGGTGATTCTTGAGGCTGCCTCGATTCCATCCATGCCGGGCAACCCGATATCCATGAGAATCACGTTTGGACGCACTTGTGTTGCCAGCTTCACAGCCTCTTCGCCGCTTTTGGCTTCGGCAACGACTCTAATGTCGTCTGATTGCTCTATGCCTAATTTCGCGCCCATGCGGATAACAGGGTGATCATCCACTATCAGAACTCTTATGCTCTCTTTGCTTTCACTAGTCATAAATCACCATTTGTCCCAGTCCTTGCCTTGGGACAAATAGAGTGTGTCGAGCAACCGGTGACAATAAGGCAACCTGGGCCCGATTCCCTGTGTGCCCTACAAGCAAGATATTCACGATAGTTAGTTTGTTCGGTTATATCGTCGCTCTATGAGCTCAGTTGATCATCCATCGCTAGGTTGATTGGCTTAGAACGATCGTTGCTGGCAGCCAATTCGTGGGTCGATTTCATGTCTTTGATAGCGCACTGCGGGAGTTTGCCAAAGTATCCCTTTGCGGATGCCAAATTCATTATGCAATTCGATAGAGTAGCTATCCTTCTGGCAGTTCTTGTTGGCGGGTTTGTTGGGGGCTATTTGTTGGCGTTAGCTTGGAATTTTTCCATGGTTCTCCTAAGGCGATATATGCATTTGCCGGCCGACACGGACGACAAAACGAAATGACCCGCTGATTCATGTAGGGATCATACTTTGGAATGAGGGCGATTTGCCGGAAAGAGCTATATTAGTAGTGCACGTTGAGAGTGAATCGACGAGCAAACATAGAAGAGCTAAACAAGACGGCAGCGCCAAGATCTACTCCTAAGAGTAATGTGTAAAGGACGCTGCCGTTTTGCTTTTAGTCCGGGTGGTGGGAACTATCGCCAATAACTTCGTACCAGCGAGGCGTAAACCACCCTGGGGTCTTTGCCTGTTACTTGTTGTATTGCGGTTTCGAAGTTGCCGCCGTTAGACCTGGCTGCGCTGATAATGTTCCGAAAAGAGCTGACGTCCTTCCCTTTTAATAATTCCAAAACAAGGACGTTGGCGATCAAATAGCCGTCTTTGATTTCATAGAAGTGGTGACTGAGCTGCTCGTAAGAAGGCGCGGAAATTGTCGAAGCCGCTTTCTGTAAGAGCTTTGACTGCTGTGCATACAGCTCTGGACGGTACTTCCAACCAAAATAATCCGCCATCCCTTCATTCAACCAATGCGGGCAATCCCACCCAAATCGATCGCCATAGATAGTGTTGCAGAGCGCATGCGAGTATTCGTGCAGCAATCTTGAATACAGATCGTTAACATTGCCAGCACCAATTTCGGTGCCGTCGGGAAAAAATTTGCAGAATTCAACCATCTGCATGACGCCGGTGCCCCGATGTTTTTCAGGTGGCGGTTCGTCAATTCTCCACGCTGCAAAAAATGCATCATATGGAATGCGTTGATCAAACAGATAGAATTTGATGTCCGCTGCTTCATTACCGAACGCCTCGCTAGCGTGGTGCAAAAATTGCGGCATCTGCGCAGCCAGGCGAGCGCTCCAATCATTCTTGCCGGCATAGAAATTTATCGTGAATCTCCCTTCCCGATAACTCTTCTGAAATGGGGGACAAAGTTGCTCTAGTGTCTGAATATGCGCGAGCATCGTCTTGGCAGTTTGCGCTTGCCGCGGTCTAAGAGCGCCCGACGCCGCTCGTTGCAACAGTGGCTTGGATAGTTGAGAGTCATGCCTTTTAAAATGGCTTGCTCCTGCGATGAACAAAGCGCTGGGTGTCGCCTGCTCATTTGCCGGCAGCTGGTCGAATGCCCTGATTGCTTCGGCGAACCTTCCTGTCGACCAGGCGGCCGACAGGTCCTGCATAGTGCTCGCGAACGCGGCAGTTTGTGAACTCGCACAGATTGAAAGGATGATGGATGCTTGCTTTATTAGTTTGAGCATATAGCGATACCCGTGACGGTTATTTCACTGCACCAGACTTAGTCATTACTATGAAACCCTGTAGTTTTTTCTTCCATTTATTTTTTTGAAGCGTCGGGCGATTCGCGTGTGGTTCCACTGGGTCGCCGCGACTCCAGGAATTTGACCACGCTCTCGAGTTCCTTCGGTGTAATGTTTCCTGCATACGCCGGCATGTTGACGCCACCATTTACGATTCTGATCACAAATTGATCGTGCGTCAATCGCTCGCCTACATTCGTCAAGTCCGGGCCACGTCTGCCACCATGCCCGTCGATTGTATGGCAGAACAAGCATCCGCGATCGTTGAAGACTTTCCCACCTTCGATTATCGGTCCGCTCATTGCGCCCATATCCTGCTTTGGAAGAGGTATCGCTTCGAATTTAGGAGTCCAGTATTCGTTGACTCCTTCTCGCCAGAGTGCCAGGACAGATCCGACCACTATTACGACGATTGCCACCGCCCATGGGCGTCGGCGCGCGCTGCGCTCGCCTGTGTTGGAGATGAATGGTGGCAGTAGCAGGCCAACAACAAGAAAAACAGGGAAAAGAAGAATAAACCAGTCTTCGATTCCTGCGGGAACCAGCGCCAGTAATGCAAAATACCAGGTGAGGTACCAGTCAGGCTTTGGCTCGGCATTTACCAGCGAAGGGTCCGGTGGATTCTCAATTGCCGGCGGTCCGAAATACAATGCGCAAGCACATATGCCGAGAACAACGATTGTGCTAAATACAGCATCACGCCATGCTGCATTCGGCCAGAACGGTTCACCTTCGCGCTTCAGAAGCTCCTGGTACTCCTGGCGATAGGTTTCCTTATTGACCGGTTTGCCTGCTGTCGGCGGTTCTGAAATACCATGATGCAGAACCAGCCATACATGAAAAGCAATCAGTGCAATCAGCAAGGCCGGAAAAATAAAAACGTGCATGGCGAAGAAGTGGCTCAATGACGATGCATTCACGTTGTCGCCCGACAACAGCACACGCACCAGGGTCTTGCCGACAAAGGGCGCGCGCAATGCTTGCTCGGCACCGACCGCAATTGTCCAAACCGCAGTCTGATCCCAGCGCAAAACCTGTCCTGTGAAACCAATGGCAACAGTGAGAAACAGCAAAAAGACGCCGCTTATCCAGTTGAGCTCGCGTGGAAATTTGAATGAACCATACAGATAGGTTCGAATAGCATGGGCTCCCACAAAGATGATCATTGCCGAAGCGCCAAAGTAGTGTGTCGCGCGCAGCCAGGATCCGAACGGTACCTTTTCAGTAATCCATTTAACGCTTTCCCACGCTTCACCACCGCTGGGCACGTACATTGTTGAAAGTGCAACACCACTGACCAATTGCACAATGAACGAAGTCATGATTGCGGTGCCAAAAACATACGCCCATGTCGACTTGCCCGGCACCGGATGCAACATCATATGCAGGAATGGCTTTACCAGTCCAGTTCTGTCCTCGATCCACTCGAGCGCTTTGTCGAAAAGTTTTGCCATTACCAGTTCATCTAACCTTCAGCCAGCACCGGACCCACTTTAATTTCCACGTGACCTTTTGCAATGCGGGTCGGGTATTGATGCAGAGCTCGCGGTGGAGGACCGCCGGCTACTTTGCCATCACTATAATAAACGCCACCATGACACGGGCACATAAAGAGCGCTGCACCGGGTTCCCAGCGTACCGGGCAGCCCAGGTGCGTGCAGTTGACGGCGAATGCTTCGAAGTTTGCGTCATCGACACGTCTCAACCAGGCGACCCGTTTCGCGCAAATTCCGTCCCAGGGAGTACCGGTTGTGTCGGTGAATTTGACGTCAACCGTCTTACCGACTTCGTACTCTTCAACAGGGCCGACTTTGATCCAGTCTTGCCGCCTCGGCACCAAAAAATATTCAAATGCGAATCCAATGCCGGGAATAACGACGATCAGACCGATTACAGCTGAACACCCTACGGTGACGAGCTTTAAAAACTCTGCGCGATTAACAAGAATTTTCGACCAATTGATCGAGACCTTGGGTTCTTCTTCCGGAGTGGGATCATTACAACACATCTTTTCTTAAGTCCTCAATCCAACCTGCTGCGCCTAACAAAAAGAGAAATAAACCTGCCACTGATAATATCCAATGAGTGACGACACCAAATGCGATACCGGTAGTGCCGAGTGCCAGCGTTGCCGGCCAGATCGTCGGTGGGGGAATCCGAACTAATTCGAGCTGCTCGCCCGGGATCCATTCCTGTTCCGGCACTGGCTCTGTCGCGACTTCAGCCTTGAGCTGTTCCAGCTCTTTCGCTTCTTCAACCTTGAGCTGTTCGGGCAAAGAGGGTTCTTTCGTCTGTTCAGGTTCATGCTGTTCGGGCATCGGGACCCTCCTGTTCTGCTAACCATGCGATCATCACGGCTATTAATGCCCAGAAAAAATTGAGCGTACAGAGTACCCACATGATTGCACCACCAAGCTTTTGGTCCTCTAGATGCGTAAGTCCCCACTGCTCGCGAATTAAAGGAAGCAGATTGTGATGATCGTGCGGATTGGCGTATGCCGCATAGAACGGTGTGTCCGCCATCGTGAAAACCATGCCGAGAATTGATGCCAGGAAACCAGCGACGGTCAAGTAGACTGCTGCCGGCAATGGTTTTAGCCGCCCTTCGGGAATTGGCTTGAACGCCGGCCACCAGAGCATAGTGCCGGACACCATGAATGTTAGGTGCTCAATGATGTGGATCGTCTCGTTTTCCAATGTCAGGTCATAAATCGGCGGCACATGCCAAACAAGCATGACTGCCGTCGCCACCGTCAACGCCAAAATAGGATTACCGAGGATCCGCTCTGCAAGCTTAATCATAGGAATTTTCATCCAGCTCTCCACCATTTCCTTAGGCAGAGCAGCCACCAGCATTGCCGGGCCGATAAATTCCAAAATCATGTGTTGCAGCATGTGCGCGCTGAACAGATACTCGTCACCGAGCTCGTCGAGAGGCGACATCAAGCCTATCCACAGAACTGTGATACCAAGGATGAACAGAAATGTCTTCCCTGTGAGTTTGAATTTCGTGCCCCAGAGATAGGCGATAACCATTGCAATCAAACCGATAGCAATTGACGGGACCGGCTCCCAGTGAGACTGAAGCATTTGCAATAATTCGGGCGTCATTTCATGAATCTCCACAGGTAGACGACCGAGAAGACCGCAACCCAAACAAGGTCAACGAAGTGCCAGTAGAGTGAGACGCACGTCAATCCTGCGTCGGTTATCTCATGCTGTCTGCCGCGCACCATCACCCAGAGCGCCACTGATAGCAATATCAGTCCGACGATCACGTGGAAGCCGTGAAAGCCTGTAAGAGTAAAGAAAGTACTGCCGAACATGTCACGGCTGATGGTCAAATTCTCTTGAACTAACTTAGTGTATTCAAGCGCTTGTCCGGTAATGAAAATTATGCCGAGTCCAATCGTGACTACCATCCACAAGATTGCCAAACCGCTTTGCTTTGCATGAGCTCTTTCAGCGAGCCACAATGTAAAACTGCTGGAAAAGAGAGCAATGGAAAACATTCCGGTCTTGACGACATCGAGGTGCCAGGCAGCCATTTGGCCTATTCCATACTGGTTGTGGAAATTGACATAAGCGAGAATCAGCAGTAGGAAGAACATCGATTCGGAAGCTATAAAAAACAGCATCCCAAGGATGTTTCGGTTGACCTTAATGTTGGTGTCGAGCGGATGCACCGGCTTTGTTGCGCTTAGTTGACTATGCATGGTGATCTTCTTCTCCATCGCCGCCACTGCCGAATTGCAAATCCCACAACGGACGTCTGCTGCGTACAACCGGCACGCGCTCGAAATTTTCCGCTATCGGTGGGGACTCCGCCAGCCACTCCAATGTCCATGCGTTCCACGGGTTAGGACCAGCGATTTTGCCGTGGTAAAAACTCCAGACCAGGTTGTAGACGAAGAGCAAAATCGAAGCAACCAGAATGAAAGAGCAGCAGGAAGAGAAGAGGTTCAATTCGGCCCATCCCGGCATCCCTTTCGGGTAAGTCCACACACGGCGCGGCATTCCGAGGATACCGAGGATGTGCATGACAAAAAACGTTCCGTTGAAGCCAATCACCATCAACCAGAATTGCCACTTGCCTATCGTTTCAGACATCATGCGTCCGACCGCTTTTGGGTACCAGTAGTAGACGCCGGCAATCAACGAGAACAGCATTCCACCAACCAATACGTAGTGAAAGTGAGCCACCACGAAGTAGCTGTCTGTGAGCTGCCAGTCGATCGGGATGACAGCGAACATGACGCCGCTTAATCCGCCAATCGTAAATTGAAGAAGAAATGCCATTGCATGCAGCAAGGAGACGGTAAAACGCAATTTGCCGCCCCACATTGTGGCCAGCCACGACCATACTTTGATGCCAGTAGGAACCGCAATTAGCAAACTGGTGACTGCGAAAATGTAAAGCGGCGAGAAGCCAAGTCCTGTAGCGAACATGTGGTGCACCCAAACGCCAAAACTAAGGAAGGTGATCGCCACAGTTGATGCCGCCATGACACCTGCACCGAAAAGCACTTTGCGAGAGAAAACCGGAATCACCTCAGAGATGGCGCCCCATCCGGGAAGAATCAAAATATAGACTTCCGGATGTCCGAAGAACCAAAAGAAGTGTTGCCATAGCAAAGGCGAACCGCCCACAGTGGCATCAAAGAAGTGCGTATTCAAAGTGCGGTCGAAGAGAATCATAACCAGGGCCGCGTTCAATGCCGGCAATGAGAACACGACCAGGAACGCATCCATAAAGATCATCCAGACGAACAGCGGCACGCGCTTGAAGGTCATTCCCGGCGCGCGCATGGTCAATACGGTCACGATTATGTTGATGCCGGTGGCGACCGAACCAAGACCCGTTAAAAACAAGCTGAGCGCCCAATAGTTTTGGCCGCTATTGAAAAGATAGCCCTTTTCACTCAAGGGCGGATAAGCGAACCAACCAGCGGACGGACCGCCACCGGCCAGGAAGCTGAAAAAGAGCAGAGCTGCGCCAAATAAATACACCCAATAGCCGAAGGCATTCAGTCTCGGGAATGCCATATCACGGGCGCCTATCATCAGAGGCGTCAGGTATACGGCAAAGCCGAATAGCAAAGGCATACCCACGAAAAAAACCATCGTGGTACCGTGCATGGTAAATATTTGGTTATACCCTTCCTGGGAGACGACGTGCGACATTGGAAACATCAATTGCAAACGGATGGTCAGTCCAAGAAATGCGCCGACGACAAGGAAGCCGAATGCGGACATTATGTACATGAGTCCGAGTTGCTTGTGATCGATTGACGTCAGCCAACTTAAAATGCCCTTATATTCAGGCACTTCAGCTACCCAATTAACCGGATTATGCGAACTAGGCAACGTGCCCTGGGTCATTTCAGACTCTCCAGATAAACTGCGATGTCGTGAGCATTTTCATCGGTCAAACGCATATTTGGCATGTTGACGCCTGGCTTAAACTGCTGCGGATTTTGCATCCACTTGGCCAGATTGGCTGTGTTGTTCTCCAACACGCCTGCGCCAAGCGTCTTACGCTGAGCAATGTGAGTAAGGTCCGGACCAATGTGCGCTTTGGCTGCGGGGTCACCAGCGATCTGGTGGCACTGCACGCAGGTTTCCGAATTGAAGAGCTGCTTGCCTTTCGCCACCGCCGGATCGTTTGATGATTCAGGCATTGCGTTTTGCGCTTTTATCCATGTATCGAAATCTTCCGGCGATACCACATTAGCTATGATTCGCATCAGTCCATGTTGGGCGCCACAATACTCAGAGCAGGTCCCAAGGAATAAGCCTTTCTTGGTCGGATGAATCCACATGTTGGTCGGGTGTCCTGGAATCGCATCCATTTTCTGTCCGAACGCCACCACCCAAAATGAGTGGACCACATCTGCTGAGCGGACTTCGAACAAGGCATTCTTGCCAACCGGCAGATACAGTTCATTTGCCGTGGTAACGCCATAATTAGGATATTGGTATTCCCACCACCACTGGTGACCAACAACGATGACGTCTGGTTTTCTCTTAGTCCCGACAGCAGGATTGACAATGATCATGACATAAGCGGTCATTATGCCCAGAACTATGACGATGAATAATGGAATTGCTGTCCAAATGATCTCTAATCGAATGTTGCCTCTAGTTTGTCTCGGCTCGCTGCCGTCATCGTTTTCCGCAGTTCTAAATTTGGCAATGATGGCAATCATCAACCCTGTGACGACTAAGCCGATCATCAGGCAAACGGCCAGAGTGAACCAGTGTAAGTCGACCAGCAACTTATTCTGCAAACTGGCGATATTGAATATGGATGTAAAATCAGCGTTTTTTATGTCCATTGCCACAATCGCCATAATCTATCAACAACAATTGCGGTCAGTAAGGCCGGCAAATATACCAGGCTCATAAGCAGCACCAGTCGTGCTCCTTCCCGAGAACGATTTTTCCACCACTGTACTGAGGTGGCAATCAATGCTAAGCCACCAATACCTGCAGCCAGACAATAAGTCGGTCCTGCAAACGGATTACCGGTCCAGTAGAGCATTGCCGAAATTGGCAGCAGCAGAATGGCCGTGGCTATCGTCAGAGCAAAAGTCTTCACACCGCTATCTTCAAGCACCGGCAGCATCTTGAATCCGGCTGCACGATAATCATTTTTGAACAGCCAGGCAATCGGCAAAAAATGAGTGTGCTGCCAGATGAACAACATGGCAAATAGAATCCATCCGCCGGAACCAATGGTCCCTGATGCAGCGGCCCAGCCGATTAGGGGAGGGATCGCTCCAGGCACAGCGCCAATTGAAGTGTTGAGCCATGTCCAGCGCTTTGCTGGTGTGTAAATTCCCAGGTAGATTGCCGCTGCTGCCAAACCGAGAGCAGCGGACAGCGGGTTGTCGAGTAACAGCAATATAAGAGCACCGGAAGCGATAAGGAATACTCCGAACCACAATCCGGTCTGTGGCGCAATCACGCCTGCTGGAATAGGTCTCTTGGCGGTGCGCGGCATAATTGCATCGAGATCGCGTTCTATATAACAGTTGAGTGCGCAGGAACCGCCGCTAAGCAAGCCCGTTCCTATCAAAGCGCTTGCAAAACGGATGTAATCAAAGCTGCCTGTACAAGCAAGGATGAATCCGAATGCGCACGTTACTAAAACCATGACTGCGATTCGAATTCGAGCCAGATTTAAAAAAGCTGCAATAATTCCTTTAACGCTTTTGATGCCGTGGTCTCCTTACCATGATGTCATTTCTAGGACAAAAGATCGGCTACCGCGCCTGAAGGGCGCTGC
>CAZHEZ010000115.1:0-24922 GCA_964531315.1 uncultured Candidatus Obscuribacterales bacterium
TTGTGCACAAGCAAGAATTTCTTTTGCTGTGTGTCCAATCATGACCTCGCATTCGACCGAAGTATTGGGAAGTCGTTTTAAAAAATTGGCTTTCTCCTGCGACAATAGCTTGTCTGCTTGTGTTTTATCTTCTTCGAAAAAACACTCTTTTTCCTTTATGGTTCTTCCTGGTTGAATTGCAACAGGCGTAATAACGCTTATCAGTTTGAATTCAGTGCCGGCCGGCCAATTGTGCGATGTGGCAAAACGGACGATGGCATCGCCGAAAAATCTGTCGGATATAGCAAGTAGCACTTTCACGATGACTTCCCCCAATCTGCGATTTCCCTAATGTCGACTCAAGAGGCTTGTCGAAGGCTTTGACCGTAGTCCTCTTGACCGAGCTTTTCGTCGGCTTGCGATTCCTCGTTTAACACTTTATCGGTTTCACTTTCCACCAGTTCAGCGTCTTCTTCCAGGCGTCCTGCCAATACGACGTCGGCCAGTCCAAAGAGAAGGAGTCCGGCATTGGCTCCTACTGCTGCCCCGGCAAGGATGGCACCGGCGAGTGTTGCCGGCGGCATCAATTGTATGAAAAGAACGGCTGTGATAATTCCGCCTAGAAGAGTGCCCGCAATCGTCGATAGGACCAATCCTTTGAATACCGGCTTCTCGGTTTTCTCAGCGAATGAAAGTTTGGTTTTATCAGGATTTTTGTCCATGGTCATTTGAGCAAACATAACTTTTACCCCTCAATTTTTTCGCGCCTTCCGGACTCTCTGCGCTTTCTGCGGCATCCGGCGCTCGACTCTCTAATGTTGGCACCGTCTCACGCGGTGCCCATCCTTCCAAGGGTTGAGCGATACCGCGCGGCTCTCTTTATGGCTGGAAAGCCTGCAGGAGGGGCAGTCTTAGTCCGCCGCCCGCTTTCCAATCGTTCTTAAGTATGATCTACAAATTGAAACAATTGACCCGAAATCGCCGTCTCCCGGATGATATCGATGCGGGCTGGGCGCCCCATACTAAAGGCGTGTAGTGTGTGAGGTCAGTTATGACGAGCGGACTTGCCGACAAGCCTGAAAAATTCGACGCCGCAGTCCAGGTGTCGGTGCCCGACCAGCCTTTTTTGCTTTCCATTGATCGTGCTTCCTTGTTGTCGCCTGATGATGTGGCGAAAATGTTGGAAACAGATATCGTCAATGGCTTGCAACCTGCCGAAGTCGAAAAGCGCCTGCAAACATTTGGACCAAATGAGCTCAGTAAGAAGGCGGCAGTCAATCCGCTGCGGCTCTTTCTGGCTCAGTTTATGTCCACGGTAGTGATTTTGCTGTTGGTAGCCGCAATTGCCTCTTCGTTGGGCGGCGAGCAATTGCAGGCAGACTGTATTTTTGCTGCGGTTTTGATCAATGCCATAGTCGGATTTATTACTGAATACAAGGCACAAGTGTCGCTTGCTGCCCTGGAAAAGCTGGCCGGTCCTCTGGCGCGCGTACGTCGCGGCGGCAAAGATGCGGAAATACCGGCGGCTGAGATAGTGCCGGGTGATATCCTTATTCTTGAAGAAGGATCTCGGGTACCAGCCGATATTCGGGTGCTGACCACCACATCTCTCAGCATGGATGAATCGATGCTGTCAGGCGAGAGTATTCCTGTCTATAAATCCAGTGCTGTCGAAGATTCGAGCGAACAATGCACAGTCGCATTTCAAGGTACTCTGATTCTTAAGGGTAGGGCCAAGGCGATTGTTGTTGCCACCGGTAATAATACCAAGCTCGGGCAGCTGGGGCGTTCGCTGACTGAGATTGAAGCCAAGGCCACGCCCCTGCAAGACGATCTGGAAAAACTGGGCAGACAACTGAGCGTACTTACGGTTGGGGTATGCGTGGTTTTGTTTGTTATAGGCATTCTTCGCGGTCAAAGTGTATGGGGCATGGTCCAGGCTTCAATTGCTCTTGCTGTCGCTGCCATTCCGGAAGGATTACCGGTGGTGGCAACGTTGGCGCTGGCCTCGGGAACCAACCGCATGGTTAAGCTGGGCGCCCTAATAAGAAAGCTCAGTGCGGTAGAAACGCTCGGTTGCACGGAGATTATTTGCACCGACAAGACAGGCACCCTCACTCAAAATCAGATGACGGTGACTGAAGTAGTCGTGGACAACAGGCAAATACATGTAGAAGGGCTTGGCTATGCACCAAGGGGCGAGTTCACTGAAAAAGGTTCACAAATGTCATTTGAAAATTGCCTGCCTTTGAATCCGCTTTTCACAGCAGCAGTACTTTGCAATGATGCCAAACTAGAAGCGCATGACGATACGCAGTGGCACATTCACGGCGATCCTACCGAAGGGGCTCTGCTCACACTGGCATTGAAGGCAGGCGTCGAGCAGCGCGCCAGCAAAGAAGCAATGCCCAGGCAGCAGGAATTTGCCTTTGATCTAAACAGAAAAAGGATGACCACTATTCACGGAACGCTGGATGAGGATTTGTGCGCCTATACAAAAGGTGCGCCGGAGACGGTTTTATCCCTCTGCCGTTTTTACGAAACTGACAATGGACTTGTGCTTATGGATCAATCCAAAAAGGACTGGTTCATGGCCAAAAATGAAGAGCTGGCAGGCAAAGGGCTGCGCGTGCTCGGATTTGCCATGCGCAAGCTCGGTCAAAACAAAGTCAATGCATTGCAAGAAGCCGAGTCCGACATGAACTTTCTTGGTCTGGTCGGCATGTCCGATCGACCCAAAGAAGGTGTCCGTGAAGCAATAGAAGAGTGCCGGCAGGCGGGCATAAAGGTAGTGATGCTGACGGGCGATCAACCAGCCACAGCTATGTCCGTGGCTAGAGATTTGAACATTTTGCCGGTTGAGGGCAATATTGACAGTGTGGTTTCCGGCAGGGAACTCGAGAAAATGGATGCCGATGAGCTGAAGAAAACGCTCTCGAATTGCACTGTTTTGGCCAGAGTCAAGCCGGAAGCCAAATTATCTATAGTAAGAGCCTTGCAGTCCGCCGGCAAAGTAGTGGCGATGACCGGTGACGGCATCAATGACGCTCCGGCTTTGAGGCAATCCGATATCGGTGTGGCCATGGGACAGTCAGGCACTTCGCTTGCTCGAGAAGCTTCCGACATGGTGATTACCGACGATAATTTTCCCACCATCGTCCATGCTGTCGAACAGGGGCGCGTCATCTATGCCAACATCTCTTGCGCTATTGCTTACCTGTTGACGGCCAGCATCGCTTCGGTTTTAACTGTCGCTGCTGCAATAATCTTTGATACTGGTCTGCCCATGTCACCGCTTCAATTACTCTGGCTGAATTTGATCATGCACATTTTCCCTGGACTGGGCCTTGTATTGCAAGACGCCCGCCCGGGCATCATGCGCGAAAAGCCAAGGGGCAGAAAACAGTCTTTGCTTGGCAAAAAAGAGTATATGCAGATTTTTCTGCGCGGTTTGATTGTATCGGGCATGACGATTTTAGCCGCCAGCCACATGCACGGCGCGCCAGTTGAGAAAATGCAAACAGTAGTGCTTTGCACGATTTCGCTCTCACTCTTGCTTCAGTCCTGGTCCTGGCTGGCTACCAAACGCCCGAAGGATGACACCTCCTATATGTTGAATGTGCCGATGCATTTAAACACCGCTATGGGCGTCTTGCTGCTCTTAGGTGCCGTGTTTTTCCCGCCCCTGCGGGCAATTCTTTGCACTGTTCCTCTGAGTGCGGGTGAGTGGAGCGCAGTCATTCTTTATGCTCTGGGAACGTATCTGGCTACTTCTTTCATTTCGTCCGACTAAAGGCAGCGCCCGTCCTCTCCTGGTTGAGCCTGTCAGGCTGTTTTCTATCCGGGAAATTTGGTGAGCCTACGCCTTTTGAAGGCTAACTTCCAGCGTTATTAGTCCGGCAGTATGATGCGCAGCCGGTTTCAGCGTGTTGAAATATGAACAGCTGCAACACACCGCGATACCACGTTATGAGAGGTGAATTATGAAAGTCTTGCTGGCAATCGATGAGCCAACTTACGCAGATGCGATTGCCGAATTTGTTGTTACGCACAAATGGGAGCCGGACACTGAATTCACAGTAATGAGTGTGATTGAGCCGCTTAAGGTCGGCAGCATGATGGCAGTCTTGCCCGGTCCGATGTTGGACGAGTGGACGGAAAAGAGGCAGGAGAATGCCCAAAGAGTTGTAGAAGATTTTGTCCGTGATATTGATCGCATCATTCCGAAAGCCGCAATCAAGAAGCACATAGTGGAAGGTTTTGCCACTGAACAAATATTGAAAGAAATTACAATGTCCAAGCCTGACATGCTGGTTGTCGGCAGTCACGGAAGACACGGAATCGATCGCATCATTCTCGGCAGTGTTTCTCTTTTCCTGGTCTCTCATGCTCCCTGTTCAGTGGTCGTGATTCGACCAACTGCAGCTGAAGGCGAACAAAGGAAGTCGGCTTGAGCCCGCAGAAATTGAAATCGGGTAGAGAAGCGTATTTCACGGCGTAGATGACCTGATGGTAATCATACTCAAGTAGGTGAGAAGAGGTGGCTATAACGCATAGCATGGAAACAAGGAGACCGGAGGGATTTCAGATGAGCATGTACACAGATGACGAACCCCGTCCTTTAATGGAAACATTTTTCAAGGACAAACATGTGCATTCGCCGCGCGTCGGTCATCATGGTGATCTCATCGATAGATGCGCGGGCACGTGCAAAGGCAACTCTCTGGCCTCGTACTATCTCAATCGAAATAGAAGAGAAAAACTGGTCGTATACGTGAGAGTCTCATACGAGAACGATGTTGATGAAAAGGTTGAATTGATCAGAGAATACTGTCTTGATAACAACTTTCAAATCGCCGATATATTCACAGACATAGGTGACCACCCGTCCTTTGGTTTCAAAGCCGCGCTAGACGCCATGGAAAATGCGGACGGATTGATCTCTGTCGATCTCAATCAATTTGTTAGTTCCGGAGGAGATCGTGTCCGCGAACTGCGTCCTCTCATTCACCATTTCTTTTGCGCCGGCGGCAAGCATCTGATCACCATTGCCGATGGCATTGATACAGGAACACATTTTGGTCAACAAAATGCCATTGAACTGATGGCAGATACAAGGGCTGGTTTTGGAACATGACTTCCGTTTTACAGTTTCCCAACGCTCGGTTGTTCATCCATAACCTTCTTGCTGATGAGCGTGTATCAGGAGCGGAAGCTATTGCACGAGGGGCGCGCGAATTTGGCGTTATTGCCGAGGACTGTTTGGATGACGCAGATTTGCATTGCGCAGTTATCAACTGTGACTGTTGTGAGGCTGCACACTGCGTCTTGCGCCAATATTTCAAGTCCAAGCCCGACGGAGACGGAGCTGATGCTGTAGAAAGTGCCTGGAAGACTGTGATGACGCGTTTGAATAGATACAGGGCCGCCCTGCCGAAATCGCAATCAAATAAGGAGAATGTTCCTGACTGCGAGCACGTTTGCTCCAATCTGGCACCGGTGATTTTCGATTTACTCTTACAAGAAGTGCGGCGTTATTCGTAGAGCGCCGTTTTGCATATGAGCTTGGTTGAGCGACTGCATAGACTGCAGTCACTCATTCTTTGTGATGAGTATTTTCAGCGTTCCCACAAGAGGGGAACTTTTAACATTCTGCAGCAATCCCAACTTTGGAATGATGCTGGATTGTCTTAAGTTGTTCAGACTAATAAAAGTGCAATTGGTCTGAGGATAGAAAAAGTGAAAACTTACACACGCCGCTTTGAAGAAATTTCCCTTGCCGATCTGCCCCTGGTGGGCGGCAAAAATGCATCGCTGGGTGAATTGACCAAGGAGCTGACTGCACAAGGTGTAAGCATCCCGCGTGGTTTTGCAATCACAGTTGACGCCTACGAGGCAATCCTCGATAGCGGGTCAGTCCGAAAAGACCTGGACGAACTGCTTAGCCCCATATTTGATGGCGATATTAAGGACCTCAATCTTCGAGCCCAGCAAGCGCGCTCGATTATAAAAAAGGCCGGAATTCCCCAGCCTGTTGCCGATGAGATAGTTGCCGCTTACCGCGAGCTTTCCTCGTCCTATGGCAGTGATAATCTCGATGTGGCGGTGCGATCTAGTGCCACAGCCGAGGATTTGCCGGACGCGTCTTTTGCCGGGCAGCAAGAATCTTTCCTTAATGTGCAGGGCGAGGAAGCGGTACTGGAATCATGCCTCAATTGTTTTGCGTCTCTATTTACTGAACGCGCGATCAGTTATCGTCGTGATAAAGGCTTCGATCAATTGATAGTTCGTTTGTCGGTCGGCGTGCAAAAGATGGTGCGCTCGGATCTGGCTTCTGCAGGGGTGATTTTTACAATTGATACTGAAAGCGGATTTCAGAATGCAGTTTTGATCACATCTGCTTACGGACTTGGCGAAAATGTCGTTTCAGGACGTGTTGATCCCGATGAATTCCTCGTTTTTAAACCAACTCTAAATTCGGGATGTAAGCCGATATTGAGACGAAAAGTCGGCGCCAAGCAACAACGTCTCGTTTATGCCTCACACGGGACCAGAACCACCAATAATCTGCGAGTGCCTAATGAAGAGCAGGAGCAGCTCAGCTTGAGCGATGACGAGGTTGTGAAATTGGCGTTGTGGGCGCTCAAAATCGAAAACCACTACCGATTGCTGCACGGCAAAGACATCGCAATGGATATCGAATGGGCAAAAGACGGCAAAGATGGACAATTATATATAGTTCAAGCAAGACCGGAGACTGTCTATTCTTCGCGTGACTCACAAATGCTGTGCTCATTCACTCTAGAAGAGAGAAGCGAGGTTCTTCTTGAAGGACGCGCCATTGGCGATCGCATCGGGGCAGGAAAAGTGCGTCTGATTCGCTCAAAAGGAGAGCTCTCCGATTTTGAACCGGGCGATGTTCTGGTAGCCGATATGACCGATCCTGATTGGGAACCGGTCATGAAGCGTGCTTCTGCCATAGTCACCAACCGGGGCGGCAGAACCTGCCACGCCGCAATCGTCAGCAGAGAGCTGGGCGTGCCTTGTGTCGTCGGCACTCAAAAGGCGACAGCCATTCTGCAAGATGGCAAAGAAATCACCGTCTGCTGTGCTGAAGGTGCGCAAGGAAGGGTATACGACGGACTCCTGGCTTTCAACCGCAAAGAGATAAATGTCGGCGAAATTCCCCGCACCAAGACTCAAATCATGATCAATCTGGGCGACCCGGAACAAGCTTTTAAGCTTGCTCAGCTCCCTGTCGATGGTGTCGGCTTGGCACGGGAGGAATTTATCATTGCCAATGAAGTGAAAGTGCACCCTTTGGCATTGACACGATTTGACAGTTTGACGGATCAGAATGCCAAAAAGGCGATCATTGCTCTGACGAAAAACTATAAAGACAAAACCAGATATTTCGTCGATAAGCTTGCCGAAGGCGTCAGCTCAATTGCCGCTGCCTTTTATCCACGCCCGGTAATTGTCCGCCTTTCCGATTTCAAAACTAATGAATACGCTAATTTACTGGGCGGGCAACAATTCGAGCCTAAAGAAGACAACCCGATGATTGGTTTTCGCGGCGCCAGCCGTTATTACAGCGACAAGTATAAAGACGGCTTTGCGCTTGAGTGCCGGGCCCTAAAAATAGTGCGCAATGACATGGGATTGACCAATTTGAAAATAATGGTTCCTTTTTGCCGCACCATTGACGAAGCTAATCGCGTTCTTGCTGAACTGGCAAAAAATGGCTTGACCAGAGGCGAGAACGGGCTGGAGGTCTACGTGATGTGCGAGATTCCCGCCAACGTCATCCTGGCTGATGCTTTTGCCGAATTATTCGATGGTTTTTCCATCGGCTCAAATGATTTGACCCAGCTGGTATTGGGAGTAGATCGCGATTCTGAGCTTGTCGCTCCTATATTTGACGAAAGGAATCTGGCAGTCGAAAGAATGATCAGTCAGGCTATCTTCGAGGCCAAAAAGGCTGGACGAAAGATAGGCATTTGCGGACAAGCACCCAGCGACTATCCGGAATTTGCCAAATTCTTAGTCGAAAGAGGCATCGACAGCCTGTCACTCAATCCGGATGCAGTGTTGAAAACGATTGCTCTGGTTGCCGAAGTGGAGAAACAGCTCGCCGAAGACAGGGTTAAGCCGGCTAACAGTGCCGTACTCTCCTTTGAAGTGACCGGCAAGGCTTGAGCTTGGATGCAAAGTCATACTTTGTGCTGATCGCTTCCCTTCAATCGTCTCTCAGGTCGATGGCACTATTGCCTAACTGAACGATCATTGAGATAAATCGGGCGCCATTGGACGGACTGATACTGATCATTGAGGAATTAGGATTATGAAGACGACTCGAGTATTGGTTGCGCTGGACGGCTCTGAATATAGCCAGAACGCCTCTCTTACAGCTTTCTGGATGACCAAAGCCACAGACGCTCAATTAGATGCAATTTCGGTCGTGGACCCGCGCATTGTCGATCTCTTCCTCTCGCCGGAATTTGCCGAGGATCTGGGATTGAAACCTTCCATTGATGCTTCGGCAAAGATTATCCAATCGCTGAAGCGAATTGCCAGCGTTGTTCTCACTTTGTGGAAAGGTGACTGCGAAAAGCATTTGGGAGTCGAGGGAAAAACGCACCTGGAACTGGGCGATACCACCGAGGAAATTATAAAACGCGGCAAAGACTGCGACCTGACAGTGGTTGGGCACAGAGGTGTCGGATATAAGGACCATCAGCCTTCGGCCACTCACTTCAGAATCGGATCAGTGGCTGAAAGAGTAGCAGTGGGAGCAAAGAAATCGGTTCTGATCTCCATTAGTCCGCCTCAATCTTTGAAAACCATATTGGTTGCCTACGACGGCAGTGAGGCTTCCAAGGGTGCTTTGTTGCTCGCCGAACAGTTGGCCGTTAAGACCGGCAAGCAATTGAAAGCAATTCAAGTGGTGGCAACTGAGGAACTTTGCAAGCAAGCGACCAGCACCATCGAATTGGGAGCATCGCTTTTGCGCAATTACGTTCCCAAAGATGAAAAAGAAACTGCTTCTGGCGGCGGCGTTGCCGTTGAGAAAAAGACTCAAACCATTATGGACGCAGTTTTCTCAATAAAAGTAGGACCAGTAGGAAAGACTATTTTGGACGAGGCGGAAGCACTGGACGCATTGCTTGTGATCGGCGCTTATGGCTTCAAAGATCCAGAAGACAACGTCATGGGCAGCACGACTACTCAGATAATTCGCTCGACCAGAGCAAGCGTGCTTGTTTATCGATAGAGATTGAATTGAAACGGAAACCCACATCAGATTCGCATAAATCAAACATTAGGAGAAGGGACATGGCTAAGCATTCAATACTTGTGGCTCTGAGTGGATCAGAACAATCGCGCTTTGCTGCGGAAATGGCATGGAAATTGGCGAAGAAAATCGACGCCGAGGTGACCGCCGAACACGTCATAGACTCAAGAACCATCTGGCAATTGTTGAGAAGTGACAAACCCGGTTTTGTCGGTAGCGGTCCCTATATTGCGGCTTATGAAACAGTGATAGAGTCGCTCAAATCATTGGCCAACAAACTGACCATGGAATATGAAGCCAAGGCGGAGGGCGCGGGCGTGGTTGGACCCTGCTTGATAAAAGAGGGCAATCCTGTCGAAGTGCTCAGCCGAGATGCACGAGACCATGATCTTCTCGTTATTGGTCACCTTCCCTCTGGATTGCGTACTGCAGACAGTGAACTGACGCAATACATCCGCTATTCGATCGCAGAAGGTGTAGCACACGAATCGTCTGTTCCTGTTTTGATTGTGCAATCGCAGGCTTTGTCCTGGGAATCGATGACGATAGTTTCAGAAATTGATCACGTCAATGCCACCTATATTCGCTCGTGCGTGAAATTGGCAAAAATGCTCGGACTGAAACCGAGACTGGAATTCTGGGGTACAGGCATGCGCGAAGAAGCACCTGATAAATTCAGGAAAGATGTTTTGGAAATGATTCCTGAAATTAAAGACCTGGATATTGATCTTGAATACTTTATGGGTGACGCTGCCATCGCTCGCAAAGAATTGTTCCATGGTCGGGAAATGAACGAGATTGTCGAGATACCTTCTGAGACTTTATTTGTTCTTCCCACGCGCGGAATTGCACGCGACAGAATAACGGTCTTTGGCATGGAGCCGCACGACTTTATTCGCAGTCTGACCTTGCCGTGCCTATTGCTCTGGCCGGAAGACAAATCTGCTTTCAATTTGACAGATGAAGTCGAACAAAAAACATTGAGCACCGTCAAGAAATAATCGCCAATCGCGGAGAGTAGAGAAATGTCTGAGAACGTGAAAAGAGAAAATTCCAGAAATGGAGGTGCAGAAGATCTGGTGCTAATTGCTATTGATGAAAGCTCGGCTGTTCCTTTGATCGTCGCTTTCATCACCAAGCACAATTGGTCACCAGCCACAAGATTCAAAATCATCCACGCAATTGCGCCGATCATGATGGATCACCCGATGGCCAGCTATCCGTTGTTTCTCGAATCAGTGGAAAAAGATGTCCGGCAATATGCGGAGAACCTGGTTGCTCGGGTAAAGGCTGACATGCAGAAAACATTGGCTGCGCATCAAATCGAGACTGAGGTAATTTGCGGTTTGCCTGCCGAAATAATCCTTGATGTAGCAAAAGCCAGTCATGCCTCAATGATAGTGGTCGGCTCCCATGGACGAACGGGTTTCACTCGCTTCTTTCTGGGCAGCGTATCCGGAGCGGTCGTATCGCATGCACCCTGCAATGTGATGATTGTCCGCGTGCCGAAAGAACACGGACAAGATGACGCAGAATTGACGTCTAAAGCGATGAGCGCTGCGTCACCATAGCTAGACGCCGGATTCGAACTGTGCAAATAAGATTGTGGCGGAAAGGTTTTCCTCTCCGCCATAGTTACTTATTTTGATGGCGGTGCATTAGGCAGTGAGAAGGAAAAAGTACTGCCTTCGCCGACAGTGCTGTCGCACCAGATGCGCCCGCCGTGTCCCTCGACGATCTTTCGGGCCAGATAAAGTCCGAGCCCGGTACTAGCGTAGTACCTGCCGCTCGAGCCTGCCTGCCAGAAGCGTTGGAAGAGTTTTGACATGTTTTCCGGAGGAATGCCTTTTCCGGTATCGTTGACTTTGATAGTTGTGATTTCCACATCCTGGCTCATCGCCACTTTGACAGTGCCGCCGGCAGGTGTAAATTTGAGCGAATTGTCGATGAGGTTTTGCACGACTCGGCGAACTTCTTCTTGATCGCAAATCAGGTCTTTTGCGTCAATCGGCAAGACTGCTCGCAGTTCAACGCGCCTTTCCTGCGCCAGTGGCATGATCTCTGTGACAAGCTGCGTTATCACTGCAGCAAGGTTGCACGCTTTCATATCCATCTCTTTGACTCCGCTGTCAAAGCGATAGACATCCAGTAGAGTTTGCACCAGGGAGTAGAGGGTGAGATTGCTTTGCAAAACCGTCTCCAATATTTCCCTTTGCTCGCCGTTTAACTCACCAAAGTCGCCGTCCAATACCAGTTTGACAGCGCGATTTGTAGCCGATACCGGCGTCTTCAAATCGTGAGTAAGTGTGGCCACAAAATCTTCTCTTTGCTGCTGCAATTGCACGCGGTCTGTGGCATTGGAAAACATTGCCACCAGTCCGCTGGGCGTGCCGGCTCCATCAATGCTCTTGACTGGCCAGACGGCCCAGTCCCAGTATGTGACTTCACCTGATTTATCCAGTGAGAAATTCAATGCCTCTGCAGAAAATTGGCTCGGTGTGCCGGTTTGTAAGACAGACTCAAAGGCCTGCCGGGATAGAAAGGGGGACAGATCGAATAATTGCTGACCGATTACCTTTTTCGTATCGCTGAAGTTTAGAAGTTGAGCAAATTCTTCGTTGCACTCCAGGCAATTGAAAGTCTCGTCCAGACTGACAATTCCAATCGGCGCACTTTCCAGAATGCTTTTGGTGACTCGTCTTTCCGTCTCCAATTCTTTAATCGCATCGCGATGTTGGATAATCGCAATTTCTTTTGAACGGATATAGCTTTCAATCGCCAGTCCCATGTCGAAAAAGATTAGTTTCATCAGTGAAAGCGTCACATCGACATTCGTGTCTTTAACCGCGCTGCCATCTGTGATCAGTCTGGGCAACATCCATGCAACTGCACGATTGTATGCACCGATATACCATTTGGGATCGAGCTCAATGCGATGGTGCGTCGAACCAACTCTCAATCTGTCATTTACATAGTTGCTGTCGTATGAGCCGTGGGCAAGCCTCAAAAAGTATTGCTTTTGCGCGCTCTTGGCCCTTTGCATGATTTGTTCGTTGGGAAAGAAGGTGCGCGTTTCCTCAAAACTGAGAAAGTGCTCGTACATACTGTCCATCAGCTCATCCACATGTTTTTCCAGCAAATTATCAATTTGCTTGATATGGGAAGGCTCAATGCTGCCAAATTCAAGCCACTGCTGTCTGAGCTCTATCTCTTGAGCGCTCAGGTCGGTAGGAAGTGTGGCGTTCTTAGCGTTGTTGGGGTTCATAAACTACCGGGCTGCTTGGAGTTGCTGTTGAAACGAAAACCTTGAAGTAATGGCTTTTTCCCTTGTCGGATTACATGGTCGTCAAGAGAATGTGTGCTTGTGGCTGCGAGTATATATAATTGAAGTTGCTTTTGGAATTGAGAATATTACGGAAGGAACACAAGTGGCAGATCCGACGATTCGAATACTCCTGGTCGAAGATCATGCCTTGACCAGGGTTGGCATTAAGACTGTTCTCAAGCGAGAGGCTGACTTACAAGTAGTCGGCGAAGCAGCCAACGGAGAGGAAGCTGTTGCTCAGGCTGAGGCTTTGAAGCCTGACGTTATTCTTATGGATGTCGGAATGCCAATCATGGACGGCATTCAAGCCTCCAAGAAGATTGTCGAATCAGGTAATACAGCCAAGATCATTATGCTTACTCAACATGATAACGATCAAGACATTCTTGCTTCCCTCTCCGCCGGGGCTTCCGGCTACTGCCTGAAAGATGTGGAGTCCAATCGGCTCTATATGGCCATCCGCACGGTTAACGCCGGCGATGCCTGGCTTGATTCTGCAATTGCCGGCAAGGTGCTGAAACTATATTCTAAGCAATCTGTGTCTACGCCTGAAAGCGCAACCACTGTTCCCGATCAGCCAGCCACGGCCGCGGTTCAGGCACATGCTCAGGCGGACTCACCGGCGCAAGCTGAGCGAAAGGCCTATGAACCGGACCGGCCCTACGCAGAGCCTCTCTCCCCTCGTGAGCTTGAGGTTTTAACACTGATTGTGGAAGGACTGTCTAATCAACAAATTTCAGATCGTCTGTTCATCTCATTGCCGACGACCAAAACTCATGTTCGCAATATTCTCAATAAACTGGCTGTTGACGATCGAACCCAGGCTGCTGTTCATGCGATGCGAAGAGGCATCGTTTAGCTCGCTATCGGGCAGAGGTGTGCGTTTTCCGGCACATCATCCTTGTGAATGATATTTTCTTTCTGCATCAACCAATGCTTTAGTTGAAGATCCATCTCAAGCATGTGGGTTTAAGGCGAAGTTTGCTGCAAACTATTTATGGCGTAGAGAATAGTTTTATCCTCAAAGGAGGTTGGTCGAAAATGATTGAAGGAACATTGATTGTCAATTTTGACCCTCCTTTTATCGGTTTTTCCTCGCCTAAAGCGACCAAAGCGGAAATTGAGGGGAGCCAATTGAGACGTTATTGCTCGCTAGAAGAGATTCGCCTCTTGCTCATTGATCTCGATTGCATCAGCGAGTATCAAGCGTGGCCACCGCGCGAACTGATCTTGCGTTTGCCGGTGAATCTGCCAAAAAAGGTTCTTGAAAAACTCAATCTCATAGAGATAGCTGTTTTGAAAAAAGCCAGCTGAAAGCTGAATTAGACGTTTTTTGTTGGAGTTGTTCTCTGCAATTCGCTGAGTGCATCCAGGCGCCAAGCAGATGCGAGGCATCATCCTAAAGTCGCAGCCCAAAATCGTTCGCTAAGACAATATGGACAAGGCAGAATTTCGAGATGATGAATGGATCACTTGAAGTTGATGAATCAGCAAAGATAGCCGGTTATTTCTTGAATGGCGTCAATTCGCCCGACGAACACTCTGAAACATATCCTCTTACGGGTTTTGCCCGCAAGGATGTTTTCGCATTTTGCGTTGATTTTTCAAGACACGGTTGCATGACGACCTGGGTCGGGCAGATTTTGGACGCAGACAGCAAGAGTTTTTCTGCGATGTGGCAGATGATTGCTGATGTCAATCAAGAGAAAGAACTGAGCTGGAAATCTACCTGGGTAGGTCAGGATTGTTTTGAAACCGGACCGAGAGAGAGCGAAGTCTGCGAACAGCCCTCTCGCGCATCGCATCCGATATACTGCAGTCTCGTTTAGATCTGAATTGAACGATCGGATCTGTCGTTATATAGACCAAAATGCAAGAGCACTATCAATTCACAGTGCTCTTGCATTGATGATCAAAATTGCTAGTTGTCGACCGCTTATCTCTTCGTTTGTAAACCAACGATTGATGCTTGCATTGGCCTTGGGCATGACTGAGAAAAATCTCCTTGCGGCAGAACTCTTATGTTTTCCTTTTCGGCTGGGCTAACGACGGAGTTGAGGATATTTTGTGCTCGGTGTGATGAGCATGAAGCAGGACTACGGAGCAAGGCGAAATCGGTATCACAGATCTGGCGACGCTGCCCAGCAAGAATTTGCCGATTCCTTGCTTGCCATAAGGTCCCATCAATATAAGGTCTGCACCCCAATCGCTTGCTTCTTCGACAATCACTTCCATGGCGGGCCCTTCTTTGACGCAGCCTTTAACTTTCACATGCGGGAATCTTTTGCTCAGCCGATGGCAAGTCGAGTCAATCAATGCTTCCGCTTCCTGTTGATATTCTTGGCTGGGCCATGCTGCAATTGCTTCGCGGGGCTCAATCACATGCAACGCCTTTAGGACCACATTTTCTCCGGCTTGAAGTTGAGAGATAAACTCTTCCGTAACGTCCATGAAATGAGCATCTTCAACTGCTATCAAGATTTTGGAAATCACGTTTCACATCCTTGCATCAGGAGACTTGCCATTGGATGACAAACATATATTCATTATTAGACTGCGGTTGGAACAGGCTTGTATCGTCCGAAAGAACGTTTAAAGCCTTGATTGCAGAGCGGCTAGTTCTCTTTCTTTAGTTCTGCTTATTTTCGACGGTACGATTTTGCCAACTTTCCGACTATGATTTTTTCGGAATTTTCTAATGTACCATTTGCGCAGCTCTTCCAAGGCAAACATTGCTGACATCAAAGGAACCATCAAAAGCCAAAATTGAAATGGCAGGGCTGCTGTGTGAAAGATTGCATTGCCGATGGGCGTGTAGGTGATGGCCACCATCAAGAGAATTTGAACGGCGACTCCCACGGTTAGCATGCGGTTCGTGAAAAGTCCCATAGAGAATATGGACTTTCTTTCACTTCTACACATTGAAGAGTTGACAATTTGCATGCACATAATGCCCATAAGACAGGCGGTTGTCGCCGCCTGATAGGCAGGATCCGCTGGTTGCATAGTCTGACCGTAGCTCCAACCACTAATCTTAAGAGTGAAGAAGTAGCCGATCATGGAAGCCATCGCAATCATCAACCCGAGAAAGAGATAAGCTCTCCCCAGAAGTGCACGATCAAATAGTCCTTCTTTTCGTGAGCGCGGCGGAATCTCCATGATCGCCGGATCAGGGTGTTCTGTCCCCAGTGCTAGTGCCGGCAACAGGTCTGTACCTAAGTCAATGCTGAGAATTTGCATGACTGTGAGAGGCAGAGGAATCTTGAAGATCACGAAGGCCAGACAGGGGATGAGTTCTGCGACATTTGATGCAAGAACGTATGTGAGGAACTTTCGAATATTGGCAAATACCGCTCGCCCCTCTTCTATGGCGTTGACGATGCTGGCGAAATTGTCGTCGGTCAAAATCATGTCTGCAGAACCTCGAGCTACATCCGTTCCGCATTTGCCCATGGCAATGCCTATATCGGCCGCTTTCAATGCCGGTGCATCATTGACACCGTCGCCGGTGACGGCCACTATGTTTCCCATTTGCTGCAGCGCCTGTACGATGCGCATTTTTTGATCGGCATCGGTTCTTGCAAAGATGACTTCCTGCCGTCCGAGCATCAGTTTAAGCTGCGAATCCGTCATTTTTCTAAGGGCATGTCCCAGTATTACAACCGGTGACTCGGTTTGAACCATACCCACTTCTCTGGCTATGGCTTCAGCAGTGCTGGGGTGATCTCCGGTGATCATGATCACTCGAATTCCGGCCTTGTGGCAACGTCTGATTGCTTCGTGAACTTCCTCTCTGGGTGGGTCTTCTAGAGCAACCAAACCGAAAAAGGTCAAATCACTTTCTGGGTCTTCGCCGTCTTCTGTCATGGACCGACCGGAAAGTGCCAGCACTCTCAATCCTTCTTGTGCTGCTTCTTTTTCCGCCAGCAAAATTTGAGTCTTTAATTCAGCTGTCAGTCTGACAGTTCCTGCTTTCATTTGCATAGTGGTGCATAATGGCAAAAGCAGCTCCAGTGCTCCTTTTGTGTATATGGCTTTGCCGCCGTCTTCAGCTTTGTGAACTGTCGTGAGCCGCTTACGGTCTGTATCGAAGGGTATTTCATCGATCTTTGGCTGCAAAAGTGCTTTCGGCAAATTCAATCTTCCGAATTCGACCAGCGCCACCTCCATCGGATCACCGATCAATCCCGTCTTTCCATCTGTTATTGAGTCCCTTGTGTTTTCACAATGCAATGCCACCATAGCCAGTTTCGACAGCGCTTCTGCGCATTCATCGCAGCGCATTACTAAGTTTTGCAGTTCGACAAATTCTCCGCACAGAAAAACCTTCTTGACCTTCATTTTGTTTTCCGTCAAGGTGCCGGTTTTATCAGTACAGATTACTGAGGCACAGCCAAGTGTCTCAACCGACGGCAAATGACGCACTAGAGCATTTCTTTTTGCCATGCGTTGAGAACAAGTAGCAAGTGCCAGTGTTACTTCCGGCAATAGTCCTTCCGGAACAAGAGCGATGATAATACCAAGGGCGAACAAGATATTGGTCCAGAACGTTATGCCAATTGCCTGACCGATGATAAAGAACACGACACCGACACTGATTGCGATGCAGGCGATCACCTTGCTCAATCGCGCTATCTCCAGTTGAAGTGGTGACTGTGTATCTTGCGTGGAGCGACTCAAGCCGGCGATTCTGCCAAACTCCGTTGTCATTCCTGTTGCGTACACAAAGGCCTTCCCATTGCCGGCACTGATAGCGGTACCGGCAAGCAAGACATTTTTGCATTGCAGAGCATCTTCTTCAGTTGAGTTTTGCGCTGATCGCGAAACTGCAACCGACTCGCCTGTTAAAATTGAGTTTTTGACACGCAATGCAAACGCCTCAACCACGCGGCAATCTGCCGGGACGTAGTCACCTTCCTCTATGCAGATAAGATCGCCGGGGACGAGAGTAGATGCCGGTAACTGTACAACCTGACCATCTCGGTACACTTTTACCGTATGCGGCAAGAGCTTTTGCAGGGCGGAGATAGCCTCCTCCGCTTTATATTCCTGCCAGAAGGAAAACACACCATTAATAAGGATTACGCCCAGTATGGCCACTCCTAAAAGGCCCATGCCGCCACCGGGAGCCTGCCACTCTGCGAAAAAAGCCAGAGCTGCTCCGCACCATAGAATCAGAGCGAAGAAGTGGGTGAACCCTTGAAGAAATTTTAAAACCAGTGATTGGCGCTTTTCTTCTTCAATGGCGTTGGCTCCGAATTCTGATAGGCGCCTGAGCGCCTCAGCAGAACTGAGCCCGGATTCGCCCGTATGCAGGCTATTGCTCAAGTCTGGAATGCTCAAATTGTGGACTTTCATGCCGCTTTTCCCTGCCTTTACCAATTGATAGTAGCTGACGGGCAGATACCCTTCCTCGCCCTAAGGGCTGAGCGTGAAGAGCGGACTTTGGAGCATCATCCGTTTGGATGAATATCATGTATTAACGGACTTCAGGATTTTCAAACAACGAAGTGTATGCATTTCCGGCTGGCGATCTCTGATCGCCAGCCGGAGCTTGTTCTCATTGAGATTGGTTATGGACTTGCAAGCCTTCGCATTGATTGGACCATGATAAATGGCTTCGGGTTGAGAACAGAAGGCATATTGGAGACGGCTTTAAGGCGTTCCAATGTTTTTCTCGCCCGATGCGCGACAAAAGGATTGTCGTCATCAGCCAGCAGGTTCAACACGTCCTTATGAATGTTGTGATTCTCTGACATTGCATATCGGAGATCCGGACTGCTATCACAAGCCAGGCTCATGACTGTCTTTAAAGGCGTGGTCCTGTGCTCGGCTACGGCTGTTCGGACTTCAATATCAGCATGTGTCGACAGCGCTATCAGAGCATCTGCGGACGTATCGGGATTTTCAGCAACCTGCTTGCCCCATGATGCCGACGCATTGAGCCAATTTATTTGAACTGCCATTTTTCCACCAGGGTGTCTTATGTAGTGACTAGACCAGGGGAAAACAACCGCAGCTCTCAGCCGTGCCTCCAAATCGAGGGCGACGCGTTTTTAAAGCCTTATCTGGCCTCATCATACTCTGTAATGCGAAAACCCGCTTGTTGACTTAAATTCGATGGAACTTTCTCTTTGCCGTGCGGTCGTACCAAGAAAAACAGCAGGAATGCGAGGAGTTGAGTGATGTTAAGTCTAAAGGTGCAGCCATTGGCATACAACCATAATGGACGAAACGAAAGTATGGAAGAGTCTCTTGATCGAAGCTCGCACGAGCTCCAGCTTCTAGCCAATTTTTATCATCAACATGCCTTTCGAAATAGGGCCCAGGAACTCTATCGAGTTGTCCTGCGGCTCAGAAAAGATCGCGACAGGCAGCGCCAAGGAATTGTGTGAAAACTGGATGAAAAGGTTAATTTGTCTCGATTTTCAGATGTAGGATCATAATCGACTTGATCATCCGAATGGTCGACACTGAGGAGGGTTTCGTTGGCATATCATTGCAGTGGCGACATAATCGCCTTCAAAAATGAACACGAATGATTGGACGAACTCACCAATGCGCAATCGACACCAAATATGCATTGGTTTGAAACTTAGCGATGGGAGTGAACCATGTCCAAGATGTTGATCGGTGAAACTCAAAAAGACCTTGCCACCGCAATGCGAGATTTCTTTTCACTGGAACATTATTCAGTTCAACTCGAAAATAACGGTTGGCGAATCTTGGAATGCTTACACCAAGACCAATACGACGTTATCGTATTGGAAATAGCATTGCCCGGATTGGATGGAATTGAAGTTGTTCGCCGTTATCGAAGGGCAGGCGGCGGCAGCCCAATACTCTTGATTGCAGACAGGCACTCTTCGAAGGAGTTGCAAGCGGGGCTAAACGCCGGCGCCGACACCTATTTAGTAAGGCCTTTTCGGCTGCACGATCTGGCCGCCCAACTTAAGGCATTGTTGCGCAGGCCTGCATTGAGAAGTGGAAAGCTGCTCAGATGCGGAGATGTCTCCATGGATACTGAGAATGGAGTTGTGACCAGAAATGACGTGCTGCTGCATCTTCATCCTATGGAATTTAAATTGCTGCAGTTCCTGATGAGCCACCAAAATCAGGTCTTCAATGCTCATGCGCTTTTCGAGCGCCTTTGGCAGAAGAATAATGAATCAATGGAAGATACAGTCCGCACTCATATAAGAACATTACGGCGAAAGCTCGATCCCGAAGGGGGTCCCTCCATTATTACCACCGTGCGGGGATTCGGCTACAAGGTGTCTGACCAACCCTCGAGTGATGGGGAGCAACCTGACCAATCGATATCGAAACACGAAAGAAGTGGCGATGATCGAAAAATTCATTTGATTTGCAGGAAGCCTGTCACTTCAATCAATTCTGTCGGTCTTCGTGAGGTTTCCAGCACAAACTAGAAATCGCCGGGATGGTCACTGGCAGTGAACAAAATTGGTTTCGCTTTGCTTCTGCAACAAATTCTCCAGTGGTAGCGTCCCCTGTTTAGGAGTGGTGTTCGTATAACACCAAGAGCCTATAAATTCTGCAACTCACTGACACGCAAACATCAAAAAGGAAATTTATCATGACACGTTACTTACTCAGATTGGTACTGACCGCCAGCGCCTTTTACTTCTTGTTTCCCATGATCCCAGGCGTACATGTTCATGGCAACTTTCTTTATGCTCTTCTTGCTGGCGCGCTTTTTGCATTCCTGGGCTGGATCGTTGAATCTATAGCCATCGCTATCAGCGCAATCTTAACCATCGGCACATTGGGAGTCGCCTTAATTGTGCTTATTCCCATATGGTTGCTCGGATTCTGGCTATTGCCGGCGGCTGTTCTCCGGCTCGTAGCAGACTTCATGCCTACATTTCTTAATTTCTCCGGTTGGATGCCGGCTATCTGGGGTGGTCTGGTCATGTTATTGATCGGAATAGTAACCAGTGGTGATGTCCGCAATAGAATGAGATCGACACGCGATTCTGACGCATAAGCTCATGCTAAGTAATCAATCGAGAACGACTCTGATATTCTGCACGCTCACCTGTTTGCTGCTCTCAGGCAGGGGAGCAATCAGTGCAGAGTCGGGCGAAGGACACTTGCAGGCACCTCCGGCATGCGAGAGCAGTTTGACGGTCACCGATTGGTTTCAAGCCTACGATCAGATCAGAAGAGATGCAGAGATGACTCTGGGAGATAAGTTTCAGTCGCTGTTGCTTTCTGCTAGTAAACCCGAGAAGAAAAATGCCGCGCTGGCAACACGCATGCTGAAGAAATACACAACCTCTCTTTCTGCAATGAAGGAATTGACGGCAATACCTGAAACCAAGGACTTGCAAGACAGCTATATTGAGTACTTCAGCACGGCACGCCGGCTCTTTTCAGATTATCTTGATGCACAAACAAAGGTTCCTTTTACAAATGAAAGTCTTGTCTTAACCAAGAAAAAATTGGAAGAGCTAGACAAGAAAAACAAACTGCTTGATAAAGAATTGCGCGAAATGTACATGATCAACAAGCACAAGCACAGCTGAGGAGCATAGCGCTCGATGTTGCATTCAGCGCTACATAAGATCGAGGAATGAAACCACGCCTTACTGCGTGATGAGCTTGCCTTTTACCGATTTTTCTCGGGTCTGAGCATGCTTGTTGTCTTTCATCGCGCTGTATGTCTCAAATTTGCGGCAGCGTTTGTTGATTTCCATTACTAAAGGATCGTCTTTTTCCAGTACTGAGCAAATAGCGGTCTGAGCTTTTTGGTACCAGTTCGCTGCTTCTTGCCTGTCCCCTTTATGCAGATAAACGGCAGCTAGATTTTCAGCTATCATTCCGTAGGTAAGACTTTTATCGCCTTGATCTAGGCCAAGGGCGGATAAGGACTGAAGGAAGGTAGCCTCGGCATCTTTCAGTTTATTCATTTTGTACTCGATCCAGCCCAGATTATTGAGTGCAATGGCCACATTCGGACAGCGGGGTTCGCAGGATTTTTCGAATAAAGTGGCAGCCAGCTTTGCATTTTTTTCAGCCTTTTCGTAGGCTGCCATGAAAAATTCGACACAAGATATTCTCAGATAGGTTGCCGCGATGGCGATCGGCGGATACTGGTCCTTACTTTGCATAAGTTGAACTAATGAGATGAGGGTCCGTTCTTCTGCTGGTAGATTCTTGTCTTCATGGTAGACATCTGCGAGTGATTCCAGTGTCAGCAATTCCTTACTATTGTCCCCATCGGTGGCAACCAGCGCGGATTTGAATGCCGACTCAGCGCGCTTGTAATGCATTGATTGCCAGGCCGTATCACCATTTTCATACAATTGTTCCCAGTTGTTTCTTTCCGAGCCCGCAAAAGCGTATGTAGTCTGCGTGCTGGAAGCAGCCATGAGAGTCAAAATAGAAAGAGTACCGATCAGCCGTTTCATTTTTACTTTCCTCTAGGAATCTGCGACCAGGTTACAGTCATTTACAGGTGCCAACCTCCTTCCGGAGAACGATAGAAGCGTGATGTGCAGTTCAGGCACTCAGCCTCAAGATAGAGAAAATTGCCAATCCGGCAATGTATGCCGAATCTGGCTGTTTTAACCTCTTGGTCCACAGCCTTGCGACCCGCTGCATTCTTCGTGCCTGCAATCGCAGGATTCTTGACCTTCGTCTGCGATTTTGCAGCGCTTGCAGCAATATGCTTTTGTCTGACATGGGCAGTGGCAGTGAGCGTGCCTGCATTTATGTTCAGGCTTTTCTTCCTGCCTGTCCCGGGCTCTGTGCTCGTTCATCGTTCATTTCTTCTCAATCAGGAATTGGACCGGTTCCAGGGCAGCCATTGCAACATTGTCGCCATTGCACACGTGCCGGAAATGGCAGAAATAATCATGCCGAGCGCGACGAATGCTGACAGAAATAGCCAATTGACATTGATTGTCGAGAGAGCGATGCCGTCCAGGATAAGCAATCCGGCGGTAAACCTGACTTGCCTGTCCATCGACCAAATCTTTTCACGTCCTTTTTCACAAGGCAGACCGCAGTTGTTCGAGACATCGACCGGCTTACCTTCAGGATTTATTGATTGCATGATGTACCTCTGACTTGCTGTCCTTTCGCATTGATCGAATATCAGGGCGTTTCCAGCGAGTGTTTGCCCTCATGGATAATTGTCCGTCCAGCCTTTGCCCGGTGCATGATCACAAAGGTCGGTGTTGACTCATCTTTAGGATGAATCTTGCGCGATGAGCATCTGCACCCCCCTGCCGGCAATCCGAATTGCCTTGGCTCTGTCTGGCTGAGCGTGGCTGTATCAGCATAAAGGTTGATGCAGTGAGCGTGTTTTGAGCCGAAAATGGGATTTATAGGTAGCTGCCAATAAACGGGTCCGGCAAATGACAGAGACTCCTGACGACAATAGTGAATTGCCCTGGGCGGACCGTAAGACCGTTCTGCGCGAGGTCGACTTGCGGGCTTCGGGTGCCGTGCCTCAGGCTAAAGGAAAAGCAGGACTCTCGAAAAACAGAGGGTTTGGTGCTCTGCCTATTTTGCGCGCAGAGTCACAGAAAAAAGGGCGAGTCAGCGCTGGTCAGAAACCTGAGAATCCGACCCCCGCGAGCGACAGTAAGAAAACTGCAGATGACCATTGGGTTGCCGAATCCGGCAGCAAAAGCGGGATGGGCCCACTGCGTCGAATTAAGCGCTTGTGGTCAAGTTGGCTGATGAGACTGTTGGATATGAAATTCCCAACTTTTGGCGCCCAACTTTCTGACAAGAAAAAAGCAGATGTAAGTGCTCTATTGCGGCCAGGCGACATCCTTCTGGTAGAAAATAGCAGTTATCCGCTCTCGCAAATTGGTGCCAGAGTGATTCGCAGCACTTGGAGTCACTCCGGGTTTTATGTCGGCGAAGGCAAAGTAATTGATTGCGGTAGCAGACCTTATGTAGCTGAAGTTGGACTCGATGAGTTTTTGAAGGTCAGCGATATTGCCGTCTATCGACCAAAATACGATACTGAAGCCGATCGCATATCCGCTCTCGCATTTGCCGCAAGCTGTCTCGATCGCCCATTCAACAGATTGTTCAATCTGTCCAGTGAAAGATCTTTCTATTGCACACAACTTATATCTAGAGCGCTCGAACAGATGCCCAATCCGATCATTCTGGCGGCGGACATCATAATGCGAAAACCAGTAATTCTGACTTCTGCTATTGAAAATTCCGCAGAATTGGAATTGATCTGGATTTCTCGAAATGGCTTACTGAAACGGACTATCGTCCAATTGCCGTCAATTCTGGCCATCACTTTTGGTGGATTATTAGGAACCCTGATCGGCCCGGCGTACTGGCTGCCTGGTGCAGCACTTGGTTTAATTACAATTTTGACTGCAGAAAATCTCACAAACAACGACAAGTGGAAAAGACATTCTCGAAACAAGAAATCATCGGGGGGACTCAATGATGGCAATTAGCTTGCCGTTTCATCAGGCTTGTTCTCGACCGCAGTTGCCGCATCAGTGGCAATCTTTGTCTCATGCGTTCTTGCATCAAGCACGGCTGCAGCCACATGCTCTAGCCGTTTGTGATTCACTGGGCGCGCGCCTGACATATGAGCAACTATTGCTTAAGTCTCTGGCATTGGCCAATCTCCTCAGGGCATCTCTAAATTCTACGATTTGCGTCGGTATTATGCTGCCGCCGTCTGTAGGAGCAGTGATCGCCAATTTAGCAGTGGCCTTTTTGGGCAAGGTTTCGGTCAATCTAAATTACACAGCCGGACAGCGGGCGTTTGACACTTATGTTTCTGAATCAGGATTGAAACACATAATTACAGCTGAAGCTGTTGTTAAGCGGGTTAAATTGGAGATCAAATCTGATCTGATTTTCATTGAGTCTGTTCAAGAAGACGCGGATTTTTTGACAAAACTCAAATCGTGGGCAGAAGCAGAGCTTGTTCCTGAGAGCTGGCTCGGTCAGTTGATGCCTGGTTTGTCATCGCAAAATCGTATACCTCTTTCTGAATTTGGATTGTTGCAAGGAAAAGAAAGCAATTTGCCTTCATCTAAAATCAATGACCCGGCCACCATCATTTTTACGGCCGGATCAACGAGCGATCCCAAAGGCGTGGTGCTGTCTCATTCAAATCTACTCTCAAACATAAACGCGATCAAAGAGCAAGGACAGATTAAGACGGGAGAGATTGTATTGGGAGTGATACCGTTCTTTCATTCCTTCGGGCTGACAATGACTCTCTGGGCGCCACTGTGCTTGGGAGAAACAGTGGTTTTTCACTATGATCCATTCGATGCTCGTAGAATCGGCGAACTGGCGGA
>CAZHEZ010000116.1:0-24658 GCA_964531315.1 uncultured Candidatus Obscuribacterales bacterium
CTGTCATTGATGTGGCAAGCAATCCGCTCAACCCGATCATCGGCACGCGCGCATTTTCTTCAGACCCTGAGACAGTTACGCGTTTTGCCAGGGCAATGCTGGAAGCTTTCATGCAGGAAGGCATCGTGCCGGTGGTGAAACACTATCCGGGGCATGGTGATACAGGTCAGGACTCGCACACAGAACTGGCAGTAATCGATCGCCCGCGCCAATCGATCGAACAGTTGGAACTGGTGCCGTTTAAAAACTGCGCTCAACTATCACCGGCTTTGCTTGCCGCTCATGTCTGGCTGAAGTCGTATGAAGATAAACCACTGCCGGCGACACTTTCATCAAAACTAATGATCGATGTCCTGAGACATGAACTTGGTTTTGAAGGACTGGTTTTTACCGACGACATGATGATGAAAGCGGTAAGCAGCCATTATGGTCTTTCGGAATCAGCGCTTCTGGCCATCGAGGCCGGATGCGACGTGGTTTTACTGTGTTCTACCGCCAAACAGCTGAAAGAAGCCCATCAATATATTGTGGATGCAGTCAGAAATGGCCGGCTCAGTGAGGCAAGGATTTACGAGGCAAATCAACGGGTCGACAAATTATTTCCATTTTCCAGCAAAGCCAATACGCATCAGGAAGCACGCCTGTCACAAATTTCCTCCTGGCTGGATGACGACAATACGAGAATCTCCGCCATATATCGTGATTCTGTTTGTCTGCTTAAGGGCAAGATGCCGCTGGTTGACGAAAAGCCGCTCACAGTCGTCAGCCCAAAACATCCTCGCTATCCGTTTCCTCTGGCCTCCTTTCTTCAAGAACAGTTGGTGATGAATGACGTCGAGCCGAGAATTGAGGATTTGAATTACAGCGTCAATCCCGATCAAGCGGAAATCGAACAGCTGGTTTCCTCCTGCAAAGGAAGGGATGTTGCCCTGATCACCTTCCGCGCCGGTTTAAACAAAGGTCAGCTGCAACTGGCAAAGCAGCTGGAAAAGGCTGCTTCCAGTTTTTTCGGCATCGCCGCCGACATCCCATACGATTGTCTTGCTGTTTCCGAATCAGCTTCCTACCTGTGTACTTTCGATCCATCACTAAAGGCGATGGAAGAATTGGCGATCATGCTCGTGCACGGTTACACGGCCAAGGGAAAATGTCCGGTCTCTCTGGAGACGCAACAAGATCAGATTAAGGCGTAAGAATTGTTTTGAACAGATAAGTAACGGCCTGAGCTGCGACCAAAAGAGCTAAGCAGCCAACCACGCTGAAGAATAAAATCGCACCGATGATGCGTCGAGTCCAGACTTTTTTCTTATCTTCCATGCGATCGGGCGGCTTGTTCTTATCGGCCGCGAGCGGAATTGGCATCCCTTGGCCAGCAGGCACCTGACTATCCGCCTGCGTCGCGCCCACGCTATCAGTCTTAGTACTCACGGACATCTCAACCGGCTTGGTTGGAACATAACCAGAAATTTCAGCCGTATCCTCAATGTTTAGGTCTTTTGGATCTTCGCTCATATCTCACCTGAAGCGACGGGCTGTTTCCCTTCTATCTTACATGTTGCATCCCATAGGGGCGACACCATGCCTCGCCCGGGTTATTTGATCAGCTTGCGCAACCAGTCGGCTTTAGCCTGCATCAGCTTTGAGTATTCGGGTTGATTGAGTTCTTTCAGCTCCTTTGTGTATTGCTCCAGTATGCGCACGCGTTCGAGCGTCGTCACTTCAATCTCGTTGTTATCCCAGGCTCTGTCGATAGCATCCTGCAACTGTTTTTTCATTACTGTCTTTTCCAGACGTGTTCTTTGACCATGAGAAGGCAGCAACCATTCGAAATCCTTGTCCAGGAGCTTTTCCATGGACATGGTTTGCTCTTCATATGAATACCACGTCCATAATGCACTCCAAATTTCCACACGCGCTTCTCTGCGGTCATAAAATAATGAATCTCCTGAGAACAAATATTTGTTCTTATACAGCATCATCATGTGTCCTTCAGTATGACCGGGCGCCGGAATGAGCTGGAAATCCTTTTGATATTCGTAGGGCTCTGTGTCGTCCAAAATGACTTCGGCATGAGGCTGCGCTTCTTCTTCATGCCGGTGAATTATTCTTTTAGCCTGGAAGTGTTGGGCAAACTTTTCGGCTTCGCCGGCATCATCGCGATGAGAAATGAAGATGTTACTGACGCCGCCCAATGATTCCAGGCGTTTGACCAAGTGGGATTGAAACTTGGGAGTGCTGAAGAGCCAATTGCCGTCTTTGTGCTGGACAAAATAGCTGTTGCCGCCGGAGGTCTTGGGGGAATTAAATCCGCAGTAATAAACTTCATCGTCAATCTGCAGGGGAAAGTCTTGCATCACATCTGGAAGAGTTGAGCGATCGACTGTTCCTATCGATCCATAAGGACAGCAAAGCACCGCCTGCAGTGACTGACGAATTTCCTCTTCGTTTTCCGGCTGCTTGCCGATCACTGCGTAATCCTGCCAATAGGTGAAGTTTTCCGGTGCCAGCTGGCGGCAGATATCCATATTTCGGCATGTAGAATCAACGAAAAAATCGCCGTCAACATTACCTGCCAGTTTTTTGCTCATGTCTGCCATCGAGTTTTCTCCAAATTTACCGGTCGCAAACTATCCGTTTGCAGCCCGGCGCAAGCGATCCAAAATTCCCAACCACTCCGGCAATTCGGGCGGTTCTTCAGCAATAATGTAGTCTACACCTGTGCCGTCCAGCTCTCTCATTGTGACGTAGAGTTGACGCGCGCATTCAGCCGGATCTTCGGAGAGTTGCTTCCAAATTTTAACTGCACTGCACTTTATCGGATCAGAAAACGCCATTACAGAAACATGCATCATCAGGTTTTCTGCAGTCGCCACGGCCCGGGGCAAGTTGTGATGAGCGAAAAGTTTTAATGCTGTAGAAGGTGCATAGTGACTGGAAAGAGTTCCAGGTGCTCTGGGCTCAATTGAATTGTCTTCACCCTTACCTTTCTTCTTTTTCTTCGTCTTTTTGAGAACATCTTCTATTTCGGTGAAAGTAATCATGCCCGGACGCAAAATGCGAGGCGTGTCTGCCGACAGGTCAATAATTGTCGACTCGATTCCAACCGTACATGGGCCGCCATCCAGCACTTTGGCGACCAGATCGCCAAGTTCGGCATTCACATGTTCTGCAGTGGTCGGGCTGATTTTGCCGTGGCGGTTTGCCGAAGGAGCGGCGATTCCCGAGGCGAATTCCTTCAAAAGCGCAAGCGCCACAGGGTGCGAGGGAATTCTCAAGCCGACCGTGTCTTGACCACCGCTGACTGCCGGCAAAACTTTATCCGATTTCTTCAAAATCAAGGTCATAGGGCCGGGCCAGAACTTCTGGGCCAGGGCCAATGCCTGATCCGGTACTGCTTTTGCCCAGTCTTTGAGCTGGTCGACAGAGGACAGATGAACAATTACAGGATGATCGCCGGGGCGTCCCTTAACGCGGTACAAACGGGCGAGCGCCTCGGCATTAGCGGCATCGCAGCCAAGACCGTATACGGTCTCGGTGGGAAAGGCCACCAATTGTCCTGCTTTCAACAAATTTGAAGCAGACTTAATTTCCTCGTCGTTGACTAAGGCGCTGGCTTGGGCTTGGTTTTGCATAAGGTCAGCTATTATACATAGTTAGTTTCTGGGGTGCGCGGGCGCCCTTTACGTGCTGTTTATCAGCCGTAACTAACGGGCAAGTACTGACAATAGAGTTTTTGGTCGAGAGTTCCAAAGAGAGGGTGATAGCGTGACTGGCATATCTCAGCAGCGGCAGGAACAATCCCAAACGGCCTGGCTCAGGCACCAGGATGGAATCAGTGTAAAGTCTTCGCTCAAAGACATAAAAATCTTTGCCTATGGCGCATATGACACGCTGGACGCGGATGGAGACGGTTTCGTCACCAAATCAGAGCTCTCAAATGCATTTACAGATCCGGCTCTCGGCTGGCGCGAGAAATCATTTCTGCTTTTTCTGATTCGTCGCATTGATGACATTGCCGCTGCCTACAAGGAAGAATGGGCGGAAGACCAAAAAGGGATTTCCAGAGTCGACCTGCAAGAGTATTTCGACCAGATTGAAGTTCATGATGACGGCACCTGCGAGGCGCATCCCCGGCCGGAAGCATGGCAAAAGGTGCCGGTTCCGTCAGGTGGGATCAATTTGAACCAAACTTTCCAGGACATCCATGCTTTCGCGATGAAAACTTTCGATTCGCTCGATCAAGACGGCAACGGATTTCTCAGCCGTCAAGAATTGCAATCGGCGGCCACCAGCGAAATGACGGGATGGCGGGAAAAGTCATTCTTGATTTTTTTGATGCGCAATATTGAAGCGATTTCAAAAGCCTTCGACGAACAGTGGGCTCCTGAAAATGCCGGCATCTCACGAATGGATTTGCAGGAATACTTCCGCAACCTCAGAGTCTAACTTTAGTCCTTGGAATAAGGCAATTTTTTCAGCAAGAGAAGCTCATATTCATTGAATCCGGACTTCGCATAGAGCGCACGTCCGCCGGCATTGTTGGCAAGAACATTGGCGGACAGATACATGGCATTTCTCGATACGGCATACTCTTCGGCCCGTTTGACCAGAGCCTCGCCAATACCGAATTTGCGGTATTCCTGCAAAATGATGATATCGGAAAGATAGGCCAGCTCTATGGGTTCGTTCAAGTCGGCATCCAGTTGTTCGCTTAACAGAACGCTCAAAAAGCCGACTGCTTTTCCGTCCACTTCGGCAACAAAAATTTCGGCCGAATTTTCTTTCTTGCGTTGAATTAAAGCCTGAATATAGCGATCGGCGATTTCTTCGCCGGGCAGCCTGTGGCTGACCAATTCTCTTTCGAATTCCTGCAATTCGACAAAGCAGCTTTTTAAAGCGGCCAGGTCGTCGGCAACAAATACGCGAATGGTATGTGCAACTGTCGATGTTTTAGACATGGTTATGGAACTACTTCTCCCTCAATGGTAAACAGTAAAAGGCAAATCACGAGCAGGCAGGCACCAAAGATGTACTGAGTGTGCCACGCAAAGCCCAGGGATTTGCAGATTGAACTTCGACGTCGACAAGCTTTCCGGTTAGGGACTTGTCGCCTTCAAAATTGACTATCTTATTGGTGCGCGTTCTTCCGGACAAGCGAGATTCATCGCGCTGGCTCACGCCTTCAACGAGTACTTCAACTCTCTTGCCCAGATAACGTTTGTTGATTTTATGCGAAACATCGCCGACAACAGTATTGAGAAAGCGCAAACGCTCAAACTTTTCGTGCTCCGGCAACTGGTCTGCCCATGCAGCCGAGTGCGTATGCGGTCTTGGCGAATAGGCAGCAGTAGTGCAAGAATCGAATTGAATCTCTTCAACTAGATTGACAGTATCCATGAATTCTTGTTCGGTCTCGCCCGGAAAGCCGACAATTAAGTCGCTGGTAATCGCTGCCTCAGGCATTTTGTTCCTGATTTTTTCAATCAGGCGTTTGTAAAAATCAACTTGATAGCCGCGAGCCATGCGCCGCAAAGTGCGATCGTTTCCAGCCTGAATGGGAATGTGGAAATACTCGCAAGCACTTTGCACTTCGTAGACAGCGTCGATGATCCCCTCTTGCAAATCTCTCGGATGTCCAGTCAGAAAGCGGATTCTCTTTAGTTTTTCAAAACGCTCCAGACGCCTGATCAGATCACCCAGGTGAATCTTGGGATCGAGATCGTGACCATAGGCGGTGACGTTTTGACCGAGCAACGTCACTTCCAGATAACCGGCTGCAGTCAATTCTTCAATCTCTTTTTCAATGGCCTCGGCAGTCCTGCTTTTTTCGCGGCCACGCACATAAGGCACGATGCAATAAGTGCAGTTGTAGTCACAACCATAAATAACTGAGACCCAAGCTGAAAAGTCGTTTTGCCTGATCACCGGCAGTTCCGGCAAGTCCTCGGGCAATTCCTGAACAATTTCCACCACGCTGGTTTTTTCTCGCCGCGCCTTTAAAACCAGATCTGGCAATCTGTGTAAATTGTGCGTACCAAAGACGACATCGATGTACGGCATACGCGTGATTATCGACGCACCTTTTTCCTGGGCGACACAGCCGCCGACGGCGATCATTAATTCGGGACGTTTTCTTTTCTGTTTTCCCCAGACACCGAGATAACTGAAGACTTTGTCTTCGGCACCTTCTCTGATTGCGCAGGTGTTCAAAATGAGAAGATCGGCTTGCTTGGAATCGAGGGTCTGCTCATAACCGATTTCTGAGAGCAGTCCGAGCATATTCTCGGAGTCGGCCTTGTTCATTTGGCAGCCGAAAGTTTCGACGAAGACTCGCCGTCCTGATTTTTCGTCAATATTGGCTGCCGCGGCCATGAAAGTCCTGTCCTTACCCGCAAACTTATATTGCCGGTGTCGCCACCGTTGCAAGCGGATTGAACATTATATGGCAGTCGCTCTAAATGCGCTATTTTGCGGCTTTGAGAGGGGCTCGCCACTGCAACATGGCGCAATGAATCGGGTCAGCGGTCAGAATTGAGTCAAAGCGGCATAAGCCTTGGATTGATAAGCAAAATCACTGTCTTGAACACGCGAATAAAAACGGGAGAATGACGAACGCACCCACTCCATGCGCTCTTCATGCGTTTCCGGTGGGAGAATTTCTCGCGCATCAGTCTTGAATATGAGCGTGGGTTGCCCGTTTCTGTCGGACTTGATTGTCAGACCTGCATCTAACATAGCGATCACCTTTATCAGGGAAATCAATCAAATGAGCACGCCAAAATCCGCCGAAGGCGACTGGGCCTGGGGCAATGGGATTTCCGGCACCAATAGTGAAAGTTGTCTAATTCTAGCCTATAAATTTGGCAATGATCGCTTGGCATCACTGTTTTTAACGGCCCATGCCAATTAGAAGTCCGGCAAAGCGTCTAAAAGGTCCTATTTTCGGGAACAACCTCTTGGGGTCACTGAGTCTGTCGGCATGTATTTGAGCTGTTCGGTCTTCGAAATCGGAGGCTGGGACGCATCCAGTCGCGCATCTGGGCACCCGCCAGCATCACACCGAGCCCCTCGAGGACCCGATGACGAACAGCCAGGCTGGACAGACAGATAAGGAACAGCAAACACTTGGACTTGCTAACAGGTCTTTTCCAGCCGGTCTTCAGCTAGAGTCCGGCTCGATAATTCTCGAGCGTTATCGCGTGGTCAGCCTTTTGGGACGCGGAGGGATGGGCAGCGTCTACCATGTGCAGCACGTGCACTTGCTGTCTGACTATGCTCTCAAGGTTCTGGATGCGCAGTCAAACGAATCGACCTGGCGTCGTTTTGAAAATGAAGCAAGAGCGGCAAATCGGCTCGACCATCCTAACTTAATCAAAGTGCATGACTCCGGCCTGCTTCCTGATGGTCAGCCGTTTTTCGTCATGGATATGGTGCACGGCATTACGCTTGCCGATCAACTTAAGAAGAAGGGTCGGCTCCCTGTGCCGCAGGCACTCAACGTCATCATTCAAGTCGGCTTTGCGCTTGCCTATGCCCATGAGAATGGAGTCATTCACAGAGACTTAAAACCGAGCAACATCATGCTTGTGGAAAGTTCTCAAGGCAGTCTGTACTCATCAGTGAAAGTAGTCGACTTAGGGATAGCGAAGTTGACTGGAATTGATGAATTCAATCAGCAAACGCTGACGAAAACCGGTGAGATTTTCGGCAGCCCCTTATACATGAGCCCGGAGCAGTGCATGGGTGTGGCCGTCGATCGGCGCGCTGATCTCTATTCATTGGGCTGCGTCATGTATGAGGCTTTGACAGGAGCACCACCGTTAATCGGAGATTCCGCTCTTTCGACGATGATGAGGCATCAATCGGAAAAGCCGCTCAGTCTCAAAGAAGCCTCCATGGGAATAGTTTTTCCTCAAGCCGTCGAACAAGTGGTGGCAAAACTTCTGGAAAAGGATCCCAATCTAAGATATTCGAATGCACAATTGCTGACCGCCTGCCTGGTCAACATTCAGCAAGAGCTGCAGGAAAGTAGTTCACCCGGCGGTTTGACGACTCCGGTGAGTGAAAAGGTCCAGGAAACCTCAGGCAAAATTGTCAAAATTGTCAGCACCCGCAATATTGTCTCCACCGTCTTGATATTGAGCGCCTTTGCGTCAGGATTATTGACTGGCAAAATCATGAACAGACCACAAGTTGATACGGTTGCGCTGATCAACGACTCGCAATCCAAACAGACCTCTCTGGACGTCGACGATTCAACGCGCGGGGTTATGACTGACAGCATCAAAGTATTGAGCGGCGAGGCAATCGCCGGAGCGGACAAATACATGAATACCGGCAAAGGATTTTTCAGCAATCCTATTGACGGTGACGCCAAGACAGTCAGACTTGTCTTTCCTGAAAGGTCCATCGGCGAAATTGGCATTGTTCGGCCAAACGAACCTACCCATTACATGCACGAAGCAAGAGGGACATTTGACTGGCCGGCCGGGCCAATTGCTTTCAAGTGTCACAAAGACCTCTATGCATATCCAAACTTGATGGAAAAATGGCGCAAAAATGAGCTTATTGTCTTGTCTCTTCAACAGCAGTTTCCCGCCAACTCCCAGATCTTGCTGTCCAGACTGGGTGATCAGCAAAAATTATTAGAACTCAATTTGAGTGCTACATCCGTAAATGATCAACAGTTTGAAGCAATTAAGAAAATGCCCGACCTGAAGCGTTTATTTCTGGCTAATAGCCATTTAAGCGGCAAAACGATTGCCACATTACCGGTGCTGAGAGAATTGGTCCACCTTGATATTGCAGAAATAAACGATGCTTCTTATGTTTTGCAAAAACTCAAAGGCTCGAAAAATTTGCGAAACCTCAGATTGAAAGGCTGCAACCTGAGCAAAGAAGATCTGGAGACAGTCGCCGGTTTTCCAAACCTGAATGATCTTGATTTGAACAAGAATCAAATCGTCAACGATGACAATCTGAAAATTCTCTTTCCGCTCAAGAAGCTGACGTCTTTGAATTTAGAGTTTTGTCCGGTGACTGTCGGATGCGCCGTAAATCTCAGGCGCTTCAATCTTAAGTCACTGAAAGTAGACCCGGGAACCTTTGACGGACCCGCTTACGAGAAGCTCCGCCAGGCTCTGCCTGGCACTCATGTAGAACTGCACACCAGACAAGAAGATGAAATTCCGAAATATCTCCACGCAGGAGAAAATCATCGATGAGTCCAAATACGCCACATACACCCCATGATCTCGTCAACCAGGATAAGACCACCGGTGCACCAGGCTTCGGCTCTTATGACGCGCCGGTGCAGCTGGCGCCCGGCAAGATCATTATGGATAAATTTGTGGTGATTGAGCATTTGGGCACAGGCGGTATGGGCAGTGTCTTCAAAGTTCAGCACATCCATTTGCAGACTTTCTATGCGCTCAAATGTTTGAACCATAAGCAGGGCAATGATGCAATCTGGCGTCGTTTTGAAAACGAGGCGCGGGCAGCCAACAGACTCGATCATCCTAACTTGATCAAGGTTACGGACTCAGGTCTTTTGCCCGATGGCCAGCCGTATTTCGTTATGGACCTGGTAGAAGGCACCACTCTCCATCAAGAGCTGTCCCGGCGCGGCACTCTAAACCTTGCTCAAGCTCTGAAGATTTTCATCCAGGTTGGCTTCGCCCTGGCATATGCGCATGCAAATGGTGTTATCCATCGGGATATCAAACCATCAAATATTATGCTGGTGAAAGGCTCTGCCGGCTCGCTGGGCGGCACGGTCAAAGTCGTCGACTTCGGAATCGCCAAGCTTACCGGTCAAGATGAGTTTAATCAGCAGACCCTGACGCGCACAGGCGAGATCTTCGGCAGTCCACTGTATATGAGTCCTGAGCAATGCATGGGTGTGGGTGTCGATCATCGCTCCGATCTTTATTCTCTCGGGTGCGTCATGTATGAAGCGCTGACCGGGGCACCACCTGTAGTGGGAGAAAACGCCCTCACTACAATGATGAAGCACCAGAGCGAGACACCCCTGGCGATGCGGCAAGCATCTCTCGGTTTGGATTTTCCTGAAAGCATCGAGTATGTGGTAGCAAAGCTTTTGGAAAAGGATCCTAACAAGCGTTATCAAAACGCCAGCTTGCTTACGGCAGATCTGGTGGCAATTGAACAGGGTCAAGGATTCAAAGAATATGAGGTGAGTGATAACAATAAAACGATTGTCGCAAACGTAAGCATTCGCAGCCCAAAACAAGCGTACGGAGGCTCCAAACTATCAACAATTATCTGGGCTGCGGTGATCTTGATAATTGGTTTTTTGCTCGGCTTTTTCTCAGCCAGAATGCTTGCCCCAAAAGAGAGGCAGGAGGCGACCCCCGTCTCCAAAGCACCAGAGAAAATTGGTCCCTTTGACTATGTCAAGCTTCCCACAGGCATGGAAGCACCCGAAAAGAATTTGTTCACAGATCTGGATACAAAGCCATTTTCCACCTGCTACTCTGGCGGAAAAAAAAGAGTTTTTGAATTTCCAAAACAGGAATACATAGCCTCCATTTGCGATGCCGGATGGACTACCAAGGCAGTCGCCCACTCAACCGTGATTTTTGATCCTTTCCAACCGCTTTATCTGTCTTTCGGGCGCGAACTTTGTGCTTCACCCAATATTTTCAAAAAGTTTCGCCCTGATGAAGTGAGAGGAATTAGGCTCTTCGGCTTTTTAAGCAACCTGGGCGAAATTCTCGAGACTGTGAGCGGATACAGCAATCTTGAGTCAATCGGTCTGGAGAGCAGCACCTTCGAGAAAGCCAATATGCCGACTTTAATGAAAATGAAAAAACTGAAAGAGCTTAGTGTCAAAGGAACGCAAGTTACAGGAAAGGACCTGACTCAATTAACCATATTGCCACAGTTGAGAAACCTCGATTGCAGCGGCATTTCCGATATCAGTCCATTGTTGGAGAAATTGAAAGGTTCCAAGAACCTGGAAAATCTCAGCATATCCACCTGCGCATTAAGCCGGCAAGACTTGCAAAATATCGCTCAACTACCCAATCTCGTGTATCTCGATTTGACTAACAATGCAATCGTTTCGGATAAAACATTGTCGCTGCTTTTACCTCTCAAGAAATTGTCTTCTTTAGATTTAGAGGACTGTGCAATCACCAAAGCCAGTTGTCCCATTTTCAAGGCAATGCCCGCTCTCAAGAGGATTCATCTGTCGACTAAACACGAGTCTCAAGAGCAGACGAATGCGTTCAAGAACTATTTATCTCCTCGTGTGGACGTTAAGTGGAAACTTAAGGATTCAAGCTGAGGATCTGCATAGCGCCTCGTTTAACCCATGAAAGACATAACTCCACATCACTCTGAAGAAACAATGACGGCATCGAGCGCGATAAGCTCCTCGAAAGATTTTCAGCCGGGCTGCCTGCTTTTGGATCGCTTTACCGTAATTGAGCTTCTGGGAGCGGGAGGCATGGGCAGTGTTTACAAAGTTCAAAACATTGCCAGCGGGCATACATATGCGCTTAAGTTCTTGCACAAGCAGCAAACTAAAGATGCCACCTGGAGACGTTTCGACATCGAAGCAAAGACTGCAAACAAGCTCGATCACCCCAACTTGATCAAAGTCCATGAAACCGGTTTATTAGCAGACGGTCAACCGTTTTTCATCATGGATCTGGTGGAGGGTGAATCGCTCTCCGAGATCTTGCGCAAGCGCGGGCGACTGCCGCTGGAAAAAGCAATAAAGATATTCGTACAGGTGGGTTTCGCGCTCAGCTACGCGCATTCCAGTGGTGTCATACACAGGGATATCAAGCCCAGCAATATCATGATTCAAGAGCCGGGTACTGATACCACATTAGGTTCTATCGTCAAAGTCGTAGATTTTGGCATCGCCAAATTGACAGGACAGGATGAATTCAATCAGCAAACACTAACCATGACCGGCGAGATCTTCGGCAGTCCGCTATACATGAGCCCTGAGCAGTGTATGGGCAACACCGTCGATCAGCGCTCCGACCTCTATTCTCTGGGCTGCGTTATTTATGAGGCTCTGACCGGGGCACCGCCCCTGGTGGGAGACACTGCTTTGTCGACAATGATGAAACATCAGTCGGAAAATGCCCTGTCTTTGAAAGAAGCCTCAATGGGGATTGAATTCCCCGAACGAATAGAGCAGATAGTCGCGCATTTGCTGGCCAAAGATGTGAACGACAGATATCAGTCCGCACAACTGGTAACCGCCGACCTGGTCAGCTTCGATTGCGGGCAAATCAACATTGTTTCTGATTCGCCAGCCTATTCACGAACCCGCCTAGAAGAGTCAAATTCCTGGAACAACTGGCTTGTCGCATTCGGGGCATTGAGCCTTTTGCTGGCCGGCATTGCCATTGGATATTTCATCCCCAGACCGGAAAGCGCAAAGCCTGCCCAATCACCTCAGCCTCTTTCTCCATTTCCCGAATCTAAAAAACCAACCAAGGCGGAAAACAGGTTTCAAATCCTGGCTCAGACTCCCGGCTATTTTTCGACACTGGGACCAGGCAAAGGTGAGCGCGTTTTTCATTTCCCTAAATTTGCCATTGGCAAATTGAAATTCAGCGACGCTGTGGAAAAAATGGCCGTGGATGTAAAAGCAAGCGGACCAAATTTTGCTGGAATAGAATTTTTTCCCAGTCCGGACTTTAGAGACTGTCCTGCGCTTTTCAAAAAATTCAGAGATGACGATATTGCTTCCCTTGATCTCTCAGTTCCTCGTACCATTGATGCATTTCCAGAAGTACATTCCGTCGACAACATCATTCCTTATATACTCGGCTATAAAAAATGCCGCAGTTTGTCTCTAGATGACGCCAAGATCAGTCCCGAGGCATTTCACAAATTAGACGACATGCCGGCCTTTCATGAACTATGGGTGGCCCGAACGCAATTGACAGGCGATGCTTTGGCAAAGGCAAAAACCCTGCCCAACTTGAAACTCTTATGCCTGGAGAGCATGAAAAATGTAAAGCCGGCGGTTAGAAAAATTGAGGAAGCGGGCAATATCGAAAGATTGATCCTGAGAAATTGCCAGATTGACATTGACGATGTTCGCCGCATCGCAAAATGCAAGAGCCTGACGGTGCTCGACCTGCAATCCAATCCGGGAGTCACTGATGAATGCATAGGATTGCTTCCGGTCAGCATTGTCGATTTGTACGTAGTGGATTGTCCAATCACGGCCAAAAGCATTGCGGCATTCAAGCACCTGAAGAACTTGCGATATCTGGAAATAACTTTATCGAGCTGGGATCAATCAATGATTCGGGAATTGCGTGCAGCTCTTCCTTACACCAGGATTTCCAGCTAACTTCTAAACCTTCGAAAAGCTGGACTTTACATAATCATCGACAAGATTAATAAAATCGCTGGCCAGATTAGGACCACTCAAAGTTGTTTTGTGCTGCCCGTCTACATAGACAGGAGCGCGGGGCTCTTCTCCTGTGCCGGGAAGAGAAATACCGATATCGGCATGGCGAGACTCTCCTGGTCCGTTGACTATGCAACCCATGACCGCCACTTTCAATTCTTTGGAGCCCGGATACAATTCCTGCCATTGCTTGCGTCTTAAGGAAAGATGTTCTTCAATCTCCTTGGCCAACTCTTGAAATACAGTGCTGGTGGTTCTGCCACAACCAGGACAGGCAGTCACTTGCGGCTTGAAAGAGCGAATCTTCAAAGATTGCAGGATTTGCTGGCATACATACACTTCTTGAGCACGATCTCCGCCTGGATCCGGAGTGAGACTGACACGAATAGTGTCGCCGATTCCTTCGAAGAGCAATACAGAAAGAGCAGCGCTGGATGCAACGATGCCTTTCATCGACATACCGGCTTCTGTCAGGCCCAGGTGTAATGCGTGATCCGTGCGTAAAGCCAGGCGCCTGTAGACTTCAATTAGATCAGGTACTTCCGAGACTTTTGCACTGAGAACAATATGATCTTTCGCTAGACCATATTCGACTGCTTTGGCCGCCGACTGAATTGCACTTTCTACAATTGCTTCAATGAGCACCTCATGCGCATCTTGAGGTTCCGGCAGTGCGGCATTGTCGTCCATCATACGCTTGAGCAAATCTTGATCCAGTGAGCCCCAGTTGACGCCTATACGGACTGGTTTATCCCACTTGATCGCGCAGTCGATCATAGATTTGAAATTTTCGTCATGCTTCTCACCGCGACCGACATTTCCCGGATTTACCCTGTATTTGGCCAGCAATTTTGCACAGTCCTGAAACTCAGAAAGCAAAATATGGCCGTTGTAGTGAAAATCGCCGACCAGAGGGACGCTCACACCCATTTTCTCGAGTCGAGAGACAATAGCAGGAACTTGTTTGGCCGCCTCGCGCGTGTTGACGGTGATTCTCACTATCTCCGAGCCGGCATCATAAAGTTCTTTGACTTGAACTGCCGTGGCTTCCGGGTCTTCGGTCGGCGTATTGGTCATCGACTGCACAAGCACCGGCGCATCCGCGCCGATAAACTGGTTGCCTACTTGAACCTTTATGGATTTTCTTTTTTCTGTGCCAGTCATGAGCCTGCATCTCAACATCTGTAAAAGTCGCAGATTCACGATATCACAACCTCTATTTTCTAACCTGAGGCGTCATATATCGTCGGTTAAGACCCAATCGATTTCAGTGTTTTCGGCATTGCGTTTTGCTTTACGTTGAGTTAGCCGGACCTCCACAGTTCAGGGTGGTGCTCTCTGACGCTGTAGACGGTGTTTTTCTTCAAGCCGGGACCAACGATCAAATGATCGATAAGGGTCACCCCCAGGAGCTTTCCCGCGCTGAAAAGCTGTCCTGTCGTTTCCAGGTCCTCCTTGCTGGGCACTACTTTTGAGCCAGAGGGGTGGTTGTGGCAGACGATTAATGCATAACTGTTGGCAAGCAATGCCGCTTTGAAAACTTCACGGGGATGCACCAAGGATGCCGATAGGGATCCATGTGAGACTTCATGAAGTCCAAGCACCTCATGCCTGGCATTCAGATGCAGGCTAATGAAATGCTCCTCTGCTGCGTATCTAAGAGGATTGAGAAAACGCGCAGCATCTTCCGGCGCCTGAATCGGAATCAACTTTCTGGCTCTGGAAGGCTCGCCCACCAGGCAGAGTTTTAGCTCGGGCAGAGCATATTTCACCCTGTTGCGATAGTTTTTTCGGGCTGCTTTATTTTCTAGATCTGCAAAGTGGATAATCTTCGTATTGTGATTTTCGTTTGCATTTTCCTTCTTAGGAACATCCTTTTCCGGCATAAAAACCTCCTCGGTTAAATGCGCGCAAAGCCCTCAATCACAGCCATTCAGCGTGATTGTATAAGGCAGATTTATTAGCCCGCCTATTTTGCGCTCTTAAAATTGAATACGTATCTAAAAGAGAAAAAGTTCAATCCGCGACTAAACTTTTTGATCTTTCCAAACGCCCGTATTAAAGCGCCAGATGGCAAGCGCTCCCACAACAAAGACAGAGATAGAAACACCAGCCCAGGTGCCGCTCGGTCCCCAGTTCAACGTGACGCTCAGAAACCAGGCCAGAGGCAAGCGGAAAAGTGTCAAAATCAATGTGCTGGCAATCATCGGCCAGCGCGTATATCCGGCGCCCTGCATGGCCCCGAAGAGAATCAACCAGAGGGCTACAAAAGGCTGGCACAATCCTACCCAGCGAAAATAATCGCTGGTATAACCGATCACTTTGGGGTCGGTGCTCATCACACTGGCAATTTCACGGGCGAAGATAAACATGCCTGCCGCCACCAGAAGATTGAAACCGGCACCCAGACAGGCCACCTGCCAGCCGGCTTTGACTGCGCGGTCCGGCTGTTTAGCTCCTAGATTTTGCCCGACAATCGTTCCTACCGCCATGGAAAGCGCGTAAATCGGCATGCCGCCGATCATTTCTTCAACACGCAGTCCCACTCCCCAGGATGCTTGAGCGGAGGTGGGATCTTGAGTATGAGCAAGAATAATCAATAGCAAGAAATTTCCGCCCACCCAGGAAAGGTCCTGAATGCAGGCCGGTATGCCAATACGAAGCAGTCGCAGCAGCCACTCTTTCGATTGCGCTTTTGCAAATCCCTTAAAAGAAAGGGCTTCCTTCAATTCAGATCTGGAAAGCACCAGCATGGAAAAGAGCATGCCGACGGTGCCGGCAATCAACCAGGCCATACCGATTCCGGCAATGCCCATCTTGATTGGTCCCAGACATAAGCCTACATCCAGCGAGCAAATCAAGGTGGTCATCAAAATCCAGGTGAGCATGGGCACGCGGGCATCGCCTTTGGCCCTGAATATCGAATTTGCCACCCAGAGAACGGTGAAAGGTATGTGACTGAGCAAATCCAGCTTCAAATACTGCCAGCCCTGGGCCTCGACTTCAGGTGCAGCTCCCAGCATTCTCACCAGCGGGCGAGCCAAAAGCAGCCCGATGGCGCTGGAAATCGTGCCGAAGATAACGGCAAAAATCAGGGAGTACCTGGCTGCTTCCACTGCCCCTTTGTAGTCACCGGCACCCCAGAAGCGACTGACCAGAGCTGTCGTTCCGGCTGAGAGCGCTACCGCCAGCATAATCATGAAAAAGCCAATCTGCCCGCAGATACCGATCGCCGCCTGCGTATCAGAGCCGAGTTTACCAGCCACCCAAACATCGGCAAAGCTGGCAATCGAAATTGTGCACATATTGAGCAATAGCGGCCAGGACATGTGCCAGATAGCCGCCCAGGTCGTGCCGTTAATGATTACATCATCGGCGCGCTCTTCTTTTTGGTCGTCGAGGGCGACACTCATGGACCGAACCACCTATATGGAAGAATACATAGGGTAGTTGAAAGCCAAGGCCATACGGAAGGGGGTAAACACGAACGTCCGCCCGGAACATGGTACGATGCTGGCTTCAGCCTGGTTGGCATGACTGAAGACAGGCGCTGCCCGGCAATTTGCAGAATTTCACGCTACTCTGAAGACTGAACCATTTGCTTAACAGAACCCTTCACAAAGAGAGAACAATTGTGCAGTGGCTCTCTTTCGACGAGCCGGAATCGCGCCTGAAAAAAGCAATTAAACGCGGCGAATTGCTGCCCGCAATTACAAGTCCGGAACGCACGACAGACCTCGGTGAATCCGGTCACCGGGCCGATTGCCTGGCCGCTCTGGCATTTGCCATCCAGGATGTGGCTCGTTTCAAGCCGATTTCTTTCAAACGAATTGCTCAGGCAATATCGCTCAATAATCAATTCGAGCATTTCCATCCATCCAGTTTATTGGCCAAGCTCCACCCTCAGTTGAACGATTACCTTGGCACTGAATTGGGTTGGACTGAAAATGAAAAGCTCTGGGCGGCCCTTTGTCTGGAATTCCTTTCCCTGGCACTGATGGCGTTTCAAGAAAATGACAGTCAATCGCAAAGTGATGATGGTGATTCGATTTCGTTTCTCACCAATGTGAGCAATCGCATCAAGGCAAGTTTGGATCAGCAGTCAGTCACCGAATGCAGTGCCATTGTAGATCTGGCGAGAAATACTTTTCTCCAGCACTATGAAGAGATGAGAGTGCAGCTATCGCCGGAATTCCTGCCTGAAAAACTGCTGATGGTCGAAGGTCAGACTGAAGCGATTTTGATCCCGCACTTTGCCAGACTTGCCGATTTCGACCTCCGCCGTGAGCGCATTTTGATGATCTCAGGCGGCGGTGCCAATCAAGTGGCCAAAAGGTTTCTCACTTTCAGGCAGACAACCAGGCTGCCGGTTGCCTGCGTCCTTGATGGAGATGCAGAAGCCCAATACGAAATTATTTCCCAGCACATTGGTGGTGAGGATCTATTGTTCAGCCTGGAATCAGGCGAACTGGAAGACACCTTCGAGATTACCGATTTCGTCCAATTGCTAAACAGATATCTGCAGTCAATGACGGGAGTAAACGCACCTTCGCTTGTGGAGTTTCAGGCGTTGAAAAAAGATCTGTTTTCGCCACTGCAAAAGAGGACACAAACACTGAACAGGATCTGGCGGGAAAGATCTCTGGGAAATTTTGATAAAGTTGAATTTGCCGGCTTTGTGGCCGAAACGATCAAAAGTGAAAATGAAATTCCCGAAGAGTTCGCGGCAATGATTCAATCAATCAAGCAAAAGTGGGACAAATACAAGGCAGACACGGGAGACGACAGTTGACAGTGGCTGCCGAACCAAGCAAACCGCAATCAGCGGGCCGCTGGGCAACGATATTGTCGGCAGTGCTCTGGATTTTGGGATTTGCTCTCGCCTTCATCATCCCTGCCGAAAGTTCTTTCATGTGGGTGCCCGATGCTCTGTTGCTGATTGGTTTTTTTCCGCTTCTTATCTTGTGGAAGCCCAGCTGGCCATGGTTTATCTTCGGAGCACTGAATATCGTCATCGGCTTCGTTCTCCTGGTCACGACCTTTCTGCCGGTGGAAACATTGAAGGGCGAAATGGTGAAAGCCAGACAGCAATTGCTGGAAACGAAATCGCCTTATGCAGCGGTCTTCTCTGAGACATCAACCGAGCAGATGGCCAACGTACACAGGCATTTAGCCAAACAACATTCGCCCTGGACATGGATGCTGGTGGGCGTCTTTTCGACAATCTATGGATTGATCCGCATGGTGAAAAACACTGTCAAATGGTTGGCCAATAAAAAACGGACCGAATGAGACTTTTCGATCCGTTTCAAATTGGCACGAGCTGACAGGCTCGGTATCTTACATATCTTCGTTCTTCTTAGCCGCAGGAGAGCCGATCTTGACTTTGGCATCTTCAGGAACGAGCACGCGGGAAAGGAATTTCTTCTCCTTTTCAAAGCGTCCCGGATGAGTGCCAGTCAGCCCTTGAAGGTGTGACATTCCTTGCATCGACTGGTCGGCGAATTCAGATTTCTTAGCCACGTACAACCATTGTTTGACACAGAAGTTGAAGAGCTTCGGGTCGCGCTTTTTCTGCTTCAATAGTCTTTTTTCGAGAGCCTCAGCATACATTATGCGTCCATCGATATCGGCAGGCGACAGCTCGACAGAACGTTGAAGCACTGTCAAAGCGCGATCCAGATTACCGATACGCATTGATTGCTCGCCTTCCATGCGCAAAGCATTGGGGGTAGGCACGCCCAATTCGAGGAATTGATCGGAAGTAACGACGCCATTATTGCTCTTGCCGATGCCGTCGGTATCCATGATGAACTCATCATCTTTAGCCAGAGCCGGAGCAATGCATGCTAATGCCGCCGCCCAAACAAGGGTTGCCTTTGCCATTTTCATAGGACGATTTTCGCCAGCCATTTTTTGCTCCTTACTTAATTGAGACTGTCTCTTGTCTGATCTGCGAGATAGCAACCTTCATATCGGCTGCCCCATAAACGCTTTTACCTGCCACCAGGACATCTGCACCGTGATCGATGCATTGCTTGGCAGTATCAGGATTGATACCACCGTCCACCGAGATTCTGACTTCCTTTCGGCCGATTTCATTGAACATTTCCCTGACCCTGGCAATCTTTGGAAGCACGGAAGGCAAGAATTTCTGACCGCCGAATCCAGGGTTTACCGACATAACCAAAACCAGGTCGATGTCTTCCAAAACATATTTCAAATGATCTGCAGGCGTAGCCGGATTGAGTGCCACACCGGGCTTCTTGCCCAGGCTGCGAATTTGTGAGAGGGTGCGCTGCAAGTGGATGCAAGCTTCCGAATGAACAGTAATGTAATCGGCGCCGGCTTCGGCAAAGTCAGACAAATACTGGTCGGGATCGGTAATCATCAAATGCACGTCAAAGGGCAATTTCGTCGTCTTGCGCAGGCTTTTCACCACCGGTGCGCCAATAGTCAAATTAGGCACAAAGTGTCCGTCCATCACATCCACGTGAATCCAGTCGGCTTTAGCTTCTTCGGCGCGCTTGATGTCAGCGCCAAGATTGGCGAAATCCGCAGACAATATGGATGGAGCGATTAGAACCGGCATGTGCTTATTGACAAGTAAAGAGGCGAACCACGTAATCATGACTACCCTTGCATCACTGGTCAAGAGAAGCCCTATCACTTTCGAATAAACGCAAGTTCATAATCAGGCCGAATTGTCCATGCCGGACGCAAAGAAATGCCTGCGTAAGGGGCTCTTGCCTTGAGAAGAACAATGCGAACCTCTAGAATATGACTTCGACTTTGCCTAATGAGTCTGGTTCAAACCTCACTCATAAACGGTTATAAACCTAAACAACTGCCTGTTTTACTAAAGGGCCAACAGATGTCTGAATTCAATCTAAGCGAAGAGCAAAAAGAGTTCCAAAAGCTGGCCAGGGACTTCTCTGTCCGAGAACTGGCGCCCAAAGCGGCCCATTTTGACGAAAGCGGCGCCTATCCCCTGGACGTCTTAGCTAAAGCCTTTGAAGCCGGACTGACAAATGTGATGGCGCCCGAACAGGCGGCAGGCCTGGCTCTGCCTTTCTTCGAGGCAGCCCTCATACAAGAAGAACTGGCGGTCGGCTGCTCGGGCATCGGCGGTTTCGTGGAAGCCAGCGCCATTGCCATTTTGCCTCTGATTGCTGAAGGCAACGGCGACAAGGTGAAGAAATTCATCCAGCCGCTCATGGAAAAAACAGCCTTTGCCGGTTTTTCCGAAAGCATGCTTGACACCATATCCGGTGAAGGGCAATTGCCTGTCCTGACAAAATCAGGCTCTCAGTTCGAAATTAGTGGAAGGGTGCGCGTTGTTGCCGGCGATCATTGCCCCTGGTTTGTCCTGAAAGCGAAAGAGAATGCCGGCCAGGAATCTATTTTCATCGTCGACAAGAATTCCGACTCAGTCAAGCAAATAGCTCAAGTAAACAGGCTTGGCAGAAAGTGTCTTGGCACAGTCGACCTGGAGTTGAACGCAGTCAAGCTTGAGGCCGATCATCTGGTCGGCACCGCAGGAGGTGCCAGCGAAGTGATGTCTTTTGTGCTGCCGCGCGCTTATTTACTTTTTGCAGCCAGTGCAATAGGCATATGCAGAGCCGCTCTCACACATTCCATTGCCTATGCCAAGGAGAGAAAGACCTTCGGTCGTCCGATTGGAGATCACCAGGCAGTTGCTTTCATGATGTCCGACATGGCCAAAGAGATCCAGGCGGCCCAACTGCTTACCTACAAGGGCTGCCAGCTTGCCGACCAGGGCGAAAATGACTTCGCATCCGCGCTCCAGGCAAAAGTGTTTGCACAGGAAGCAGCCATGCGCATTGCCGTGGACGCTGTGCAAATCTTTGGGGGCTACGGATATTCCAGAGAATATCCGGTGGAAAAACTGATGCGAGATGCAAAAACTTATCAGATAACAGGGGGCACCAGCCAGAAACAGCTGGCTGAAATCGGACGCCAGGCCCTCGCCCAAGCGCTTCGCTGAATCAGATGTTGCCAGAGTTGAAGAAGGGACAACTTTTGAAAGTGAAGGCCCCACCGTACTTTGAAATTGAGTACGTTTATGAAGTGACGGGCGCCGGCGATAAAATGATCCGCGCCAATTTGCATCATTCTCCACGCGTGAAAAAAAATTGGACTAAAGAAGAACTGGAAATTCTCTTTGAGATGGGTATAGTCGCCCTGATGCCTGATGCTGAAGCGCCCAAAGAGAGCGGCGCATAACGAAGGAAAAGGAACTGCCTTTCAGGCCTTTAGTGCGATACAGGCTTTTGTTTTTGCTTTGAATGCGCGCGCTTGCGACTGCGTGCCTTTTTCTTTTTCGCTTTCTTGGGCGGGGCACTGGCAGGCTTGGTGACCGTGGCCTGCTGCGGCTGCAGTCCGAGCATGCCCTGCATGTTTTTGATCGAATCCTTGTCCATAAAAGTATGCACAGTGCGCTGAACACCTTCATGAAAACTTTTGGGATCGAGGGCAAATCGAACCGCGCAAAAGAACAGAGAGACGCCAGTGAAGACGTAAAATACTTGAGTCCAGAGCCCGCGCACCTTGCGAAATCTGAGGGGCTTACCGGCTTTCTTTAAGCCTTGCTTGAGTTCAGGGTCATTGAGATCAAGACGCGCGGTCATGTCCGACTGCCGGGTGGCAGATCGGAGTCCAACTATTTTGCTTGATTCACTGCCGGTGGAGCGTCTGCCGCAAACGACGCAGAAGTTGAGTCCGAGGTTTAATGGTGCTCCACATAGAGGACAATTGCCGGACATTACTTGAGACTCTCAGCTACCAGGTGACAAAACTTCAGTCGAACGCCTGCTTTTGAATAACAACTCGATAAGCTCATCCCTTTTAAGGTCTGGCCTATGGCTGACTTTGCGAAGCGGAGGAATGAAAACAGGTGCCAGATGCCTTTTTCGAATCGTTCTAAAACTCCACCCTCGGCTGGCCGGCACCACCTTCAGTGGCACAATATCGACTGAACATCTCTTCGATTGAAGATTTATCGTGAGCCAGGGTCTGCTGCTTACCATTAAGCTGCGCAATTCTGTCCTTCAGATCTGTTATCTGCTGTTCGATGACGGAAATTTCTTCTGTCAATTCCGTCTCAGTCAAAGTAAAGGCCTGTGCCAATGTCGAAAATGCTTTTTCCAACTCGCTTTCTACCATGCGGTATTCATTCCTTTCCGCTAAACAACCGGTTTGTATATATATCCAGATCCAACGTATCTGACGTGCGTTCGCCCAACCCCCAGTTTGCCCCTCTCCTTGGTTTCAAAGGTCGAAAATCGCACAAACAAGTAGACACCTTTATTCTACCCACTTAAAAAGCCGTTTTTACTGCCAGGCAAAGGGGTTTTAAATACCAGCGCCATGTAGGAAGACATCTACCGGGTCGGCACCGTCATCGGCCAGGTCCGTCTCTTTCAAGCCGTCCGTGGAGAAATCATCCTTGGGCACTTCGAAAGACTCTCTGTTTATATCGGCTGTCGCCGCCATAATATGTTCGAGTTTTTCCAGGCGATGTTTGAGGCTTTTGATCGCCTCGGCTTCAATATCGGGCACTGATTCGCTGGTCACTTTCACGCCGTCGCGATAAATGACGCGCCCGGGCACGCCGACAACCACGGAATTGGGAGGGACGTCCTTGAGGACAATCGAGCCTGAAGCCACCCGTACATTATCTCCGACAACGATATCGCCCTGAATTTCGGCGCCCGAGCCAACCACGACGCCATTTCCCAGGGTGGGATGGCGCTTTTTGCCCCGGCTGGCCGATCCCATTCGGGCGGCAGCCCCGGCTCCCAGAGTGACGCCCTGATAAATGACGACGTCATCGCCAATTATGGTTGTTTCTCCAACTACCACCCCCATCCCATGATCGATAAAGACCCGCCGGCCTACGGTAGCGCCCGGGTGTATCTCTATACCGGTGAGCACACGGGCGGCTTGAGAAACGCAGCGGGCCGGCGTCGTCAGCCCCAGGCGCCAGAGAAAGCTGGAAATCTTATGAGCCGCCAGGGCGTGAAACCCTGGATAGCAAAGGATTACCTCCAGACGGCTGCGGGCGGCCGGGTCCTTTTCCAGGATGTTGTCTATGTTTTCGATGAGGCTCAAATTAGTTTTCCTATCTTTCAGGCTGCCGGAGTCGCCCTCTCGGGGTTGTCATGGGTTTAAGAGGAGCGTATTTAAGGGAATTTATAAGGTGTAGATCAGTATTTATATTAAATCTGATCCGTTGCTGGGGGTCCACCTCCTGACATGCGTATTTTCCCCATCAAAATTGGGCACAGTTGGCACTATTCTGGGTTAAAAGTTCCCCTCGAACTGTCAAATTTCCTTGCCAAGCGGATACATGCGTTCACTTAGACCAACTTTTTAGGGGTGCTAAAACGCCGAATACTACGAGGAAAAAAACCTGAAATGGCAGGCGCGTAGAGGCATTTAGAACAGCAATGAGCAATCGATTCGGTATAAATTCGGCCACCAACGCTGGGGATGGAAACACCCTCAATGTTGCTGACGCAACCGAAAATACCGAAAATCCCAAACCTTTTACCGGAATAAGTTTTAACTCGGTCGTCAGCAGCAGCTTTAATGACGCTCTCACCAACGCCGATCAGATGCTCAAGACAGAGCAAGCCAAGCCCAAGCCGGATAATTCCACCTTTTTAAGCGTGACTGGCAATGCCGTCAGCGGTTTTGCCGGCGGTCTGACCGACCAGGTCACCAGCATATTTAAGAAGGATAAAGCTACCCTCGCTCGCGAAGCCGACCAGGGTGGCATTTCCGCTTTGACTCCCGGAGCCAGCATCAGCGCCTCTTTCACAAGAACCGCAGGCGAAGTCGCCCATGCGGTCCCGGCGCTTAACCCGTTTACTGCCCAGGGCAGAAACAACTGGAGCGTGCTGGCCAACAAAACGGCACAAGACTGGAATAACGGCACTGCCGATCAAAAAGCTCACATGGTCGGTACCGGAACAAGCTTCCTGGCCACCTTGGCGGCCGGTACTACCCTCACCACTAAGAGCGCCGTATCTGCAGTCAATGACCTGCGCGGCGGTACGATTGCCACGCGGGCCCTCACCGTCACCGAAAGAGTCGGTATTGCCACCGATGATCTGGCCAATGCCAGCCGCACCATCGCCCGAGTCGGCGAGACCGGAGTGGCAAACGGCTCGCATGTATTCTCGCCGGCTATTGAAGGCGCAACTCTCACTCAACGAGTCT
>CAZHEZ010000117.1:0-9629 GCA_964531315.1 uncultured Candidatus Obscuribacterales bacterium
GTTCCAGGATTTACATCGAGACCTTTCCTCGGTTTTTCAAAGGTGAAATTCACCGGCAAACCCTATATTTATCAGCAACTGAAAGCCAATGAATTGGCTGAAAAGTCGAGGAGATTTGTTTTATTTCTGGGAATAAACCTAAATAGGCGTTTTGGCGGACGCCGTGACTGAAATTCGTCGGGAGTGTTTGATGACAAAGTTGGCATGGAGCGTGGCGGCCGTAACAGACCGCGGGCTGCATCGCTCGGAAAACCAGGACAATTACTACATCAGCCCGGATATGCGGGTTTTTGTCGTAGCCGACGGTATGGGTGGACTGAAGGGCGGTGCACGAGCCAGCAAACTGGCTGTCGACGCTGTAGAAGCCCACTGGAAGGAGAATCCGCCTGATTTTACCGAGCCGGAAGTTGTGCAGCAGTGGCTCGTCGATGCCGTCGCCAACGCCAACCAGGCCGTTTTTGTGGCCGCCTCTCAGGACGAATCGGTCCAAAACATGGGCACGACAATTGTTGCCGGGGTTCAGACCGAGGCTAATACCATGCAAATCGCCCACGTAGGCGACTCCCGGGCTTACCTGATCCGCGAAGGCAAGACTATAGTCCTTACGCAGGACCATTCCGTGGTTATGGAAATGGTTCTCAAAGGTCAGCTTACTCCCGAGCAATTTAAGAACAGTCCATTTCGCCACTATCTGACGCGCTGCGTCGGACATTCAGGCAAAGTGGAAATAGACCGCACGCCGGTCGAACTGCATCCTGACGACTTAATAATTTTATCCACCGACGGGCTCTCAGCCGTGCTTGACGAAGAGCAGATATTCGAGGAATTGAAAGGTTCCAATACCCCTGAGGAAATTTGCGAAGCACTGCTCAAATCGACCTTGGACGGTGGCGCGCCGGACAATGTCACCATTCTTGCCGTCAAATATAGCGTGCAAAGCATACAGAAAGAAAAAGCCAAGAAAAAGAAAGAGAAAAGCAGCGAAGATAAAACCGGAGTCAATCGCTAAACTTCTCTAGTACAATAGCGGATACGTTTGCAAGTGCTGCACCGTATATGGTTGCACGAATAAATGGCGCTTGATTGAACTGGCAACTTTGGAGAGCCCGCTATGGCAACAACCTTTAGAAAGCTGCTCAATTTGAATAATGAAAATCAGAGCCTGGCTGACAGCACTCTGGTGGTCGTGGATGCGCAAAGAGAATACCTGGACGGTAATCTGCCTCTCTCCGGCATCGAAAAGGCTCTCGACCAGATTTCACATATTCTTTATCGTGCGCGCAGCCTGGGCACCAATATTATTCACGTGCAGCACTTTTCGCCCAAGGGCGCACCATTGTTCAATCCTGACGACAAGTTTGTCGACATTATTGATGCTGTAAAACCAATCGGCACTGAGCCCGTCATCAAGAAAAATCTGCCCGATTCATTTGCGCAAACTGATTTAGACGAACGCATCAAAGCTTCCGGAAAGAAAGACCTTGTTGTGGTCGGCTTTATGACTCATGCTTGCATCAGCGCCACCGTTCGCTCCGCGCTCAACTATGGCTATCACACGACTGTAATCGCCAATGCCTGCGCAACTCGTGATTTGCCGACCCTGCAAAACAACGATGTCATTCCAGCCGGCACCGTCCATGATGCCACGATGGCAGCGCTATCGGACCTGTTCGCCCGCGTCATTGCCGACGACCAGGCGCTTAAAGACTAGAGCGCTCTGGGACTGGCTTTGAGCTCAACAGGAATCAAGTATTCCATTTTGTGACTTCTCAAATAATCGAACAATGATTTCTGCATATCGATGCTGCCATCTTTTGCAGTCGGCGAAAATTTCTCGACACGATGAATGCGGGCTTCGTTGTCCGCCTGCATTTGAGGCTTTCCTGTCTCATCATATCTTCTTGTTGAGGCAAGCATTTTGATTACGCCGTCTTCGACCGGCTCGTAATTGGTGACGCTTTCTTGTTGAAATGCTTCCACAATTTCTTTGGAGGTCCTTTGCACGCGAGCTGCTGCCACCATGCTTTTGAAGCTCACTGCTTGCTCGGCTTGATTAGTGAAATCCTTGGTCAGCACCTGGTGGTACTCGACAAATTCCGGGAAATCAGTGGCGGAGGTATAAGGCAATTTCAAATAATGCCAGATGCCGCCCCGTCCATCTCTTTGTGTGCCATAGGAAAAACGGCTCTTGGCTCTGAAATTGAAAGGAGTGTGCGCGGATTCTCTGTGACCGACAAGGTCCTGACGCAGGGTGGCCGTCTCGGTATCGGCGAACCACGTACCGGCAAGCCATTCGGGAATGCGAATCCAGGTGCTCTTAGAGCCGTCCTTTTCGCCTTCCTTCCAGACAGAACCTGGTAAAAACTTGCTTTCCACAGGAGCCAGCTTTTCGCTGTGCTCGACGCCGCCCTGGACAAACTTTTGCGCGCAGGCAGCCGTGCCGCCCAACTGCATGCCTCCAGCCAGTAAGGCAAGCGCCACAGCGCATCGGACTCGTCTTTGCATCACGAACTTCTCCTCGAACCCAAGGGGCAAATCAACACTCAATCGTCCCGGCAATGCGGCACATGATACTTCCATCCGGCTAATTTCGCCACAGAAGTTCGAAATGATGAGCCATAAATGAATGATGATCAATAATCGAAGTCTTTTCTATATACGACAAGAAAGAAGGGCGACGCATGGCGTCGCCCCTACAGGTTTTCCGTTTAATGACGACGCATTACGTCGACATCAATTACTTGATTGGCTCACCAACTATATGTCCGTCGGAAAGCAGCCGTTTGATGACCGGCAATCCATCGTCTGAAAGCGCAACTTCAGCAGTCAGTCCTTGCGAATTGACATTGCGTGCTGTTCCTTCTTGCACATAGTATCTCTCAATTGCGGCCGAGACCGAAGGCGGCGATTTACAGTTGACGACAACCTGCATGACTGCTTCGTCTGTCTTCAAATTCTTGGGCACAGTCTTTGTGGCGGTCACCGCTTCCCACCATGGTGAGTGTTTTTTCAATGTCAGATAGGCTCTGTCGCCCACCTTAAAGTCTTTCAAACTGTACTTTTCGCCCAGATCATAATTAATGGCGACATAGTCTCCTTTGAGCATGTCTCTTGGATCATATTGATGACATTGCAGCGTGACGTTTTTTCCGTGGGCCAATGTCTGTGCATAGGGCACGCCAAAGGCGAATAGCGCGCCCACCTGTGCAGTGACAATCAGCGCCAGGATCTTGGCGCGCTTGTCATTGCCGCCAAACTTCGGTGGCGCTTCCGGAATGGCAATTGCTTCTAAGCGCGGATTCACGCTCAGGTTGTCGTTTTCCAATGGCTTTGTTTCAATCATATTTCACTCCTGGTGTGTTGGTTTTCATTTGAGACTCCGCTCGGATACAGTCCTCATCGATCTGCTGAGTGCCGCAAACGAGCAAATCATCAACACGAGGCCCACTCCAAACGCGATTCCGGAGCCAAGCATGGCTCCTCCGGGTGCTGCTGCAACAAATATCAAAGCAAAAATAGTAAGGGTCGCAACCGGTAGAAACTGAATGAGGCGGCTCTCGATCGATGATGTGATGTAAAAGAGAAAAAATAAATTAGCGAGAAACAGACTGCAGCCAGTGGCAATCTTGTTTTCACCGCCGGAGCAAAAGCTCATCAACAGAACGGCGGCGATTATACTGACACCTGTGAAAAGCGGCCATTTGGTTTTGCAGGCAGGTGACTTGATTAGACAACCCAGCATGGCAAGGCTGACAATCGCGCACAATTGAGTGTGTTGCACAGAGACCTTTTCAAAGAAACTCTGGCTTGAGTATTCGCAGGAAAGCATGAGCAGCGCACCCAGGACAAGAGCGAAAGAAACGAGCAGATACGGCAGCGACATGACTTGCCAGCGCTTGCTGTGCTCGTGCCAGAGATGCAGGATAAAACAGCCAATGCCGCAAAAGAGAAGGACGAATTCGTCGAGATTGCGCGTGGTCAAACTGATGGAAAATGCACAGGCGGCCAAACTGAGAGCCAGTGCCACCTGACTGCGAGTGCAATAGGCGCAATAGAGGGCGCTCAGTGTCGATAGAATCACCAACCAGTCAAATGAATAAGCATTGCCGGAAGGTTGAATAACCCGGTAGGCGACGATACCAGCGCAAAGAATTGCAGCCGGATGTGAGCGGAAAAGAACGACCACAGGTGCAATGCCCATCGCCCAGAGGAGCAATTCAGGCTGATTGCCGGTCACCTGGAAGTGCTGCGATACCAGTATCGCTCCACCACCAAACATCACGCAACCCAGAAAGATGAGCGATTCCGAAAGGACGGATTTGAGCGGTGACTTACCTTTCAACTTGAAGGCCGAAAAGTAGCAAGCCAGCATCAGCGCGACCACAACCGTTGCTTTTACCTGAACGGCTATTCCCTGCCAGTTAGTCGAGATGAAGAGCATAACGCCTGCACCCAGCACGCAAGCGCCGGTAATGAGAAGAGCCAAAAGTCCATGCTGTTTACCGCCGTCGACCGTATAGCGAGCCAGAATCTCGTCGCCCTGGGCACGGTTGAGGATATTCTGCTCCTGCCAGCGGGCGATTTCATTTTTAAGAAAGTCGTAGCGGGTGCGCGCTATGGGCGTTTTCGAGTTCGATGTGCTGGTAAGTTGCTGCATTTCAGGTCTCAGTGGGTATTTGAGGCGATTTTGCCGGCTTGGACACGTTCAAAAATCGACGCAATATAAGCATGCGCCGTGGAATTAATCCTTCGACTGGGTATCTTTGTAGGGTACTGCCGTGCGCTATTTTGAGTACAGGGTGCCCTTTGAGCCATTATGCTCTAGCGACCGGCGGAGCGAACTGGGGTAAATACCAGGTCCAACTCAGTCGTCCCACTGAAGGACAGAAGGGAGGTCTTTGGTAGAGTAGCGAAAGCTCAAGCAGTATCTCAGGAAAATCGTCCGCGCTTGCCTTTGCAGAGACCGGCAGATTCACCGGTATACCTCAAGTGATGAGGCTTTCCTTGATCAATAGAGAATCAAAACTCAAAGACGAGATAGACAAGAAGGTCGACATCCTGGTGTCAGGCAATGTCGCGGGCGTGAGCGATGAAGAAGGCGATGAAGACGGTGACGCTGCTGACGAGACTTTACTGCTCGAGAAGACCAACAAACGCGCGCCGTCAAACAAGAAAAAATCGGCCGACGCGCTCACTTTTGCCGTCATCAGCGGGCGATACGAGCTGCTCGGCTTGGCTGGACAAGGAGGAATGGCATCGGTCTATAAAGCCCGCGATCTCAGGGACAATAAAGAAGTAGCCGTAAAAGTATTGGACCGCGACCTGGCCAATATGGATCATGTTCTGGAAAGATTTCAGAAGGAAGTTTCAGCAGCCTCGGCAATGGCACACGAAAACCTTGCTGCCGTCTACGATTCCGGCGTCACGGAAGACGGCCGCCCGTACATCGTCATGGAATACATGCGCGGGCAAACTTTGACGCAACTTTTAAAGAAAAGAGCAAAGCTTTCTCTCAATGAATTTGCAGATATCTTCGTCCAGGTCGCAAAAGGTCTTGCCCATGCGCATCGCCGCGGCGTTGTGCACAGAGATATCAAACCCAGCAACATCATGCTCTACACCGATGCAAAAGGAAAACTTGGTGTAAAGCTCCTGGACTTCGGCATCGCCAAGTCTCTGGCAGACATTGACGAAACATCCTTGCATCTCACTCACACAGGACAGGTGATCGGCAGTCCTTTCTATATGAGCCCCGAGCAGTGCCGCGCCCTTCCTGTCGATACAAGAAGCGACATTTATTCACTCGGTTGCGTCATGTTCGAAGCCATCACCGGTGGTGTGCCATTCAGAGGGGAGACAGCGCTAGATACGCTCTACAAGCACATTCATGACCCGGCGCCACGAATCAGAGCCAATATTCCAAAACTAAAGGCAGCTGAAATTCTCGCCTCGACGATTGAAACAACATTGATGAAACAGCCGGAAGCGCGCTATCACACGGCGCGCGAGCTGGGTAAAGACCTGGCCAAACTGACAAGCTGGGACGATCTTCCACCCGAATTAGAGTTTGATTCAGAGCCACGCAAGACCGAACCGGTTAAAGAGCGCTCTCGTTTCAGTGCGACAGGCATTGCGATAACGACACTGATCGGGCTTTCCATGCTCGTTTGCGGCACCATGATACAAAATTCTTCGCAGGGACCCTCACCTTCTCAAACTCATGAACTTGCCACATCAGACACGACACTCAAGCTAAATGAGCTGTGGATGTTGAGCGAAAAAGCACTGGAAGACCGCCGCTACGATGATGCGATCAATTATGCCAGACGCTCGGAAAATACAACGGGGCGCGATCCACATTCGCTTACGCATGCGATCAGTTTGGTCAAATCGGCAATGGCGCTCTATCAAAAAACAATTTCCGATCCACAAGCAGTGGACACCGGCACAACAGCCGGGTTTGCAGAACAAGACTTGAGAAAGTCCCTGGAAATTCTCAATGCTTATTTGGACAAAAAGAACGCCAGGACTATAGAAGAGATTATCAATACTCTCGCCACAAGCGGTGTGTCGGATCTAAACCGCTATTACTTCGAAGCTAATGGGCAGCTGGCAACCATGCTTGCCGACGGTTACCGCCCTCAGTCGGATGAAGCAAAAACGCTTTTCAAAAAAGTAAGTGAACTCTTCGAGATGCGTTCTGAAACTACAAATTACCCCGAGCAAGAAGCGAAGAATTACTTGCAGTCTCTAAGCAATCTCTATTTTGCCGACAAAGAATTCGTTGAAGCGGCCCGAGTGCAATCAAACATCGCCTATATCTGGGGTGAGCGGCTGATTGACCCTAAAGGCGACCCAACCACCGAGGCTTCGTTTGTAGGCAATTGGGTTTCGCCATTCAAAAAATCCGAATCTAACATGCACCTTGATCTGAAGCAAACTGGTGACACCGTTTCCGGCACCATCGGTCTTGAGGTGTTGCCGACGCACGCAGTTTGGAAGGGAACGCTTTCAGGAATCACGGACGGAAGCACAACCTCTACTTCTTTCAAACTGTCGGGCCTTGGTTCTGATAATTCTTCGCCTGACGGCAAAGTAACAGTCGGAAAGTCCAGTGTTCAGGGCGAACTCAGCCTTACCCGCTACAAAAATTACCTGGTAGCAAGGTTGTACAATTATTCGATTACCGGATCGGCGAATATTGCTTTGCCGTACACAGATGTGCTCGTGATTAAGCCGGTAAGACATGCAGGCAAATCGCAGGAATAAACAATCAAAAACGGAAACTCTAGATTTTACTCAACAACATTCACGGGGCTAAAAGAATGTCTGAGACCGATAAGAAAGCTGTACCAGCATTCGAACACATCAAAGAATTCGTGCTGATATTCGGTGGCAATTTTGCCGTCCTCATCCTCCTTTTGGTAGTCGTCAATTACTTCCTGGCGCCTTTCGACATCAAGTCTCATTTGGATGCCGTCAGTCAGGAACTTCAATACATCAGGGGCGACATCGGCAATATGAGCAAAGAATTGAAAGAGATCAAAGCACAACTCGCCGCAGCAAAAGCCGCGAAATAAGCCGCACTCAGGCTCTGAAATTATTTTGTGCCCACTGCCATCATATGTGTGGGTGTAAGAGACTCAAAGCGGATATTCTTGAAACCGGCTTCTTTGAGCCAGCCTTCGCATTGATCCGGCGTGTAGTCGAAGCCGCCCGGCGTCTCAATCAGCATGTTCAAGCTCATGAGCAGGGCGAAGGTGTTTTTCTCGCGCTCGTTATCAATCATGGCGTCATAAACAATCAGTGCGCCGCCCGGGTTGAGTGCTTTGTAGGCTTTCGCCACCAGAGTTCGTTTCTCTTCCAAATTCCAATCGTGCAAAATGTGTCCCATTACGATCACATCAACTGGCGGCATGTCATCTTTGAAAAAATCGCCGGTCTTGAATGCAAGGCGATCTGACAATCCGTTTTGTTGCACGTACTCGGCAAAGATAGGCTCTACAGGCGGCAGGTCATAACCGATACCGGTGAGGTGCTGGTTGGCTTTTGCTACTTGAACGGCCAGGGCACCCTGGGCGGTGCCAACGTCGCAAAATGTTTTGTATTTTTTCCAAGGGAAACGTGCAGCAATCTCTCGTGCGTTACCCAGGCTAATACCGGTCATCGCGCTCAGGAAGCTCTTTAGCCTGTCCGTATCCTCGTACAATTTGGCGAAAAAATCTTGCGTGGAAATATCTTTCGCTTCGCTTTGTGGCTGTCCTGTTCGCAAAGAATCAGTCAGTCCACCCCAGGTAGGATAAAGACGCGTATTTGACATTGAGAGAAAACCGCCAATATAGCTTGGTTTTGCAGCATCGAGAAAATATGCCGTCTCAGCTGTGTTGGAATAAATTCCATCCTTTCTGGTCAATATTCCGAGCGCCACCAGTGCATCAAAAAAATCGCGACTGGCGCGTCCATTTAGTTTCAAATTCTTGGTGAGAGTCTCTGCGTCCGCCGGAGCCTTGGCCAGCTCCGTGAAAACGTCAAGTTCTACAGCAGACAAAAGGGTTTTCGATCCCCAGAAAGCCAAACCAAGTTGCATGATTTTTGCAGGTGTAACCTGGGTCGCTTCTTGACCAGCAGCAATTCCTACCGTCATTTGTCTGTCTCCTCAGGGGTAAGGTGGTTAGACAGCCTAACATCTTGGCTTGCCCTAGGCATTGGAGCCGGGCTTAAGCGGGATCAACAGCCTTATGTTCGAAGTGTTTTTTGAGTTTGTGGCAGGGGCTCTCCAGGTATTTCCAGGAAAGCAGCGCCAAGACGTAGGTAATCGGAAAGGCGATTATGCACTTGAGCAGGAAGTAAGACCACTGCACATCAGGCAGCGGCCAAGTCGAAATTTGCCTTTCCACTAAAGACAGAATGAAATTGTGAAACAGGTAAATAGCGAAGGAAACGCGCCCGATCGCCGCCAATTGTTTTATCGCGAAAAACTGCCGGACCGGACTCCAGGACATAATCAAATAAAGACCCAGGCCGGCTGTCAGTGCCGTCGCCGTCATATCGACGATCATCATCGGACTGCTGCTTGGGAAATGCAGATACATGTTTGAAAAACAATAGGTCAAAAGTCCGGCAAGCACGCCGGAAAGGGCTATACCCTGCCGGTTCCCACAAACGAACAAATGCGGTTTTTGGTGATAGAGAATGGCCAGAAACGCACCTATTAGCAAGGGATCAAGATGACAAAAAGTGTTCATGAAGTAAAGCTGAAATGGAAATTCGACACGAAAAACATTGAAAGAAAGCCAATTCACGGCACAGCGCACCAGAATGTTGAAGACCTCGGCGCTGGCTATTACCCCTGTCAACATCGAGAGAGTGCGAGCCCGGCTGACTATGAGAGGCCAGACCGTGTAGAAATGCTCTTCAATGCAAAGGGTCCAGAAGGGCACAAGACTGGCGACGACCGGAATGCCGATTGCTATTGAGAAATCGGCAAGCTCTCTATGATTGACTGGATAGGCAAAATTGAAACAGAAAAGCATTGAAGGAAGGACCTGCTTCAATAAAAACTCCCCATAGAGCGGCAATGCTGCCTTCAGGTTGAGCAAAGGCAAAAGCACACAACTAAAGAAGAGCAC
>CAZHEZ010000117.1:9639-24647 GCA_964531315.1 uncultured Candidatus Obscuribacterales bacterium
ATAAAAAAGCGGCCAGATGCGCAATCCTCTGCGGATGATGAATTTGCGGTAGTTGATGGCGCCATAAAGGGCTCTTTCTCGAATCAAAAGAGAAGTGATGAGAAAAGCGCTGAGGGCAAAGAAGCAATCGACGGCGATATAACCCATGGCACCGATAGGGCTGGGCTTTGTGCCCGGGCAAATCCAGGCGTGAATGATGAAAACCATCATCAAGCTCAGCGTTCTGAATCCATCCAGCTGCGGCCAGTACGGTTGAGGCGAATCCGTCTTCGGCGCTGATTGACTTCGCTCGGTTACTTGGGCGGACACTGAAAGACCAGCTCCTGAAAAGTCCAAGAGGCAAAATAGCACTTTCTTTCAGCCATCACTTTGAAAACTTCTAAGAATAAGAATGGGGTTTTGCCAACATAAAGAGCTGAGAAGCAAGTGCCAGTACTGTTTATAGCCTCAACCACCCAGGCATTTGCGGATTGTCCAATGGTTGTCCAACCAGTCCCGTAAATTTGAACCAAGGTCCGGGATACCTACCCGTGACGAGCTCGAGACCCGGCGGTAGAACACCGCCGAGATTGCAGGCAGCTCTGAGGCTGGCAACGTTGCTTAAGAAGAGGACTGACCCAATGTTCGACTGCGCAAGACTAGCTGGCCCGGCCAGAAAGACCGCCATATTGGTGATAGCGGCTTTTGCCACTCACTTGCCTGCTTATTGCCAATCGCAAGCCGCACAAACATCCTTCGCCTCGTCACTGAGTCAATTCTCCCTTCAAAAAGAATACGAAAACCGCTTTGCACCCAAGAAAGAAAAGAAAATCAAAGCCCTTCAGCATTTGATTCCTGATGGACTGGTCCCGAATTCCACCGCCCATGGCAGCCATCCGGCCTCCGGAACTCAGCATGGCGCCAGTTATCGTGTTGACTCCGGCAATGTATCGAAGTCCGAGTCGCTGAAGACACACACCACACCACTGATCTACGTTCAAAAGCCGGTCACTTATGTGTTTAAAGCCGGACAGGGTTACGGCATCACCTCGCATTTCGGCGTTCCCGGTCCGCAGGACGGCGCTTTCCAATTCGACCCCGGCTCGGTAATGGTCGCCAAAGACCTGCCCTCGGGCGTCGCCAACGCGATGATGGCAGAAGGTCACTTCAACGGACTGGGATTGAGAATCACCGACACGGCATCCAAATTGGCACTGGGAGAATTTGCTCAGATGATTGCCGAACGTGTGACAAGCCCGGACCGCTGGGTGAAAACCTCACAAGTGACGGCACAGGCAGAACAACAATTGGTCGCCGAAGCAACCACTGCCGTTGCCAAAGAAACCAGCTGCACCAATTTGCAAGTAATCGGCAAGCACCTGATCAATGTCGCCAATGAAGCAGCCGCAGGGTCAGACTCTTCCGGCAAAGTGGTCGGCAACGTGCAGCTCTTCTGGAAATCCGTCTACGTGCCCATGTCTTTTCTCTTGCTTCTCATCGGTGCAGTTTTGACCGGCGCCAAAGTAATTGTCCAATTCAGTTTTAACGTCGCCCCCGGAGAAGAAGTGATGACGCCCATCGCCGGTCCGCTCAAAGGATTGATTGCGATGTTCCTGATTCCCGCCACCCAATTGATCGTCAGCTACTCAATCGATATAGGCAACTCAATGACTGAAACAGTGCAGTCTGTCACCAATACCCAGAACGTTCAAAACTGGCTGGGCGAACAACTGTCACACAATGCTGAAAACATGCAAGCTGCGCCCACAGCGGCAGTAACCACGCCGGATGCCGCCACCGCCCAGGGACTCATGGCTCAGGTCGAAGGTCGTCCGGTGCAAGATCAAACGATGGCGATGGTGGCAGGTATTTTGTCCATGATGGTTGCCGTCGGCACAGCAATTCTCCTGGCTTTCCAATTGGTTTTCATGCTCTACCTCTTTCTTATGGGACCGATTGCCGCTGCTCTTTATTCATGGCCATGGGGAATGGCACGCCTGTTCAAAACAGTTTTCACCAACTGGCTCAATGCCGTTATCAACCTGGCCCTCTGGAGATTCTGGTGGTCGGTCACCATTCTTGTCATGGACGCTCGCATCACCTGGCTTCGTCAGGAAGGCATCTTTCAAGCCAATAGTCCGTGGGAACTCTACTCAATGATTTGCTTTCTGGTTCTCCTCTCGGTCGTTCCATTCATGTCATTCCAATTCAATCCCGGCTCATTTGTAGACAAACTGCTCGGCGAAATGGGTCAGGGAAGCGGCGTAGGTGCTTCCCCCAGCATGGGAGGCAGCGCTCTGGGAGGAACCGTCGGAGGCTCAATCGGAGGCGCTGTAGGCGGAATCGCCTGATGCCATTAACCAACCATACTGACTTTTAAAACCCAAGCAGAAAAACACCCAGGTTTCAAAAAATGCAAAAATTCCTCCCAGTAATTCTCTCGATCGCAGCAAGCTTCTGCCTGTCGACTGCCGCATTTGCCGAAGGAAAAACGCAAGCGAATAATGGCTTGGACACAAGCTCTATGCAGAAAACCAGCGCCAGTCAAACGGCTTCAAACAAAGAGTACAACCTGAGCGCAAATGCAATCGAGAAGCTTTATAAACAAACAACTGACGGTATGTCCGCCACCAATATCGGTGCCCTCAATCCAGGCTTGCTCTATTCTCAAGGACCGCTTGTTCCGGTAAGTGGACTCAAACTTCCCCAATCAATGCAAGACATTCTTTCCGCAGGAGTGCCCACCCAGGGCTTGCCTCTGACGGACACCGCGCTCAACATGCAACTGATGCAAGTGCAGCAGCAATTGCTCGCCCAGATTTCCGACCCGATGCGCAACGTGCCCAAGGCACTGGCTGGACAGTTGGCTGTGCAAACTATGCTGGGCAACTCTTTTGCGCAAATTACAACAGCAAATGCCAATGCCGCTATCAACTACACAGGCAAATATCTGATCAATTTCACAGTCCAGGAAGGCAATGTTTGGAACAAGCTTCGCAACAACATTTTCGTGCCGATCGCCCTGCTTTTACTCGTCCCCGGTACTATCCTCACGCAAACCAAAGTGATGATGAGCGCCGGCAATCCGGTTGTAGAGACAGGCAATCCATTTGAAGGAATCCTGCGCGCCATAGTGGCGATGTGCTTTATCCCCGGCTCATATTTGATCATCAACTATGGCATCGACTTTTCCAATTCGATCAGTCATTCCATTCAAGATTTCTACAAATCACAATTCGGCACCGACATGTACGCCGACGCCTTCAAAGGAGAGCAGCGCGCCTTCCCCGCCCGACAAGCAGCTGAGAACACGAACAACTTGTCCTTTGCACAAGGTCTGGCTCCAATCTCTGCCAGTTCTGGCGGCAGCGGCATTCAAGAAGGTTTCGCGCCAATGGCGCCATTTCTGAACAGCGCCAGCGATGTCACCGGGCTTGGTGGCTTGGAAAGTCAACTGTTCAAAAACAAAAGCTTTGCTCCGGACGGCACACAACAAGCAATCGAAGGCATGACCGACGAGCTGATGCCGGCCAGTGAAGTAGCAGCAAGACTGGCTGTTTTCGGCAGCAACATGGCAATCACCACGATCTGGGATCTGCTCTGCGCGTTTCAATTGATCTATCTGCATTATCTTTTCCTGGTCGGACCGATCATGGCCGCCATCTGGGTTTATCCGGTCAGGCAATTGCGTGAAGCATGGCCCAATTGGGTGGCTGGAGTAATCACTCTCTGCTTCTGGTCTTTGTTCTGGAATACAGCAGTGCTTCTCATGGCCCTCTTCAACAATGCCGACGCCACCGGCACATTCATCATGACCGCTCTCAACTGTCTGGCTACCGGCAGCGTCAAGTACGCATTCGATTTCGTCGGACTGATTACAGAAGCCGGGCAAACTGCCGTGAGCGCAGCCAGAAGCCAGATGCAAAACACCAATCAAAATCCCTTAGTCAACCCCAATCCGGCTTTGAATAATCTTTCCGGCTTGAGCTCCCTGGGTGATAAGGCACTGGGCAAAACTTCAGCAGACTCGGCGCTGGGCTCACTGCTTGGCGGGCAAGCCGGCTCCGCTCTGACCGCTCAAGGACTGGGCAGCATGTTGGGCGGCGGCGCCTGCCTGGCCAATGGACCCCTGTCCGCATCCGGAGCATCGCTCGGAAATCAATTGATGAATGGTCTTTCCGGAGCGACAAACTCAGCTCTCGGTCCGACTGCAGCAATGAAAGATTGGACCAATGGTCTGGCCATGCCACCACTGACTTCTCTTGCTTCCGGTGCAGTTCCAGGTCTGGCCGGGCTGCCGGGCATGCAAACAGCAGCACTGACGGCAGCTCTGTCCAAGCAAGAAATGGCATTGCCTCCTCTCACTTCCGGCGCGTCGTCCATGCTCAATGCAGCACAAAACATGATGCCGTCACTGACCGGTCAAGCAAATATCGCCTCGCAAGAAATCGGCAAACTGTCATCAGCAGTCAGCGACAGCAAAGCATTCGCCAACCTGATGTCCGATCCTCTGGCAGCCGTGCAAAAGGGCGCCCAGGCGATTAACATGGACCCTTCCAAGTATGGCGAAGTGCCGCTTCCGGGAGCGCCGGTAATCGGCTCTCAAGCCATCGCCGCTTCCCAGTTTGTGGCCAACGCGCTCGATTCAGCTGCAGTTTCCTCCGCGATGAACGCCGCCAATGGACCTGCGACCACCGCCGGCTCCGCAGTCAGCACGGCTCAGGGACTGGTGAGCAATGCGGACAACGTACCATTTGGAGCCTCCGTGCTCACCGCTTTGAACAATGCCGTCTCTGGCATCAGCAACAACATGGTCGCCGACAACTCTCAAACAGCACTAAATGGACAGGCGCTCCCTAATTCCGTCCTCAATACAAATTCCGGCTCGCAAGCCTATTCTCAAGTCGCATCCGTGCAAGCCGACGTGATGTCATCCGTCCAGGCTCAACTGGCATCACAAGTGAACGCTCAAAGCATCGCCTCTGTTATCGACGCCACTGCAGGCAGTGCACAAAGCATCACCGCCATCAATGCACCGGCTGCCACCACATTGGCTGCTCTGGGCGCACCACCGCAGGTTTACAGCACTCTTGAAAGCGCACCGATTCTGCAAGCAGTAAGCGCTGCTCCTGTTGTCCAAGCTATGGCCGCGGCACCAATTCTTCAAACTGCGGGCGCAACTGCAGTTCAAGCATATGCGCAACCGGCTCCGCAAGCCGCTCAGTCCGGACCTGTGGCATTCTTCAAACAAGTGGAAGCAACGCGTCAAATGGAAGCAAATGCTCAAGTGCAAGCAGTTCAGATGGCACAGACTGCACCTCCGGCTGCGGCAGACAATGGACCGCTGGCTTTCTTCAAGCAGGCTGAAGCATCTCGCCAGATGGAGGCCAAGGCAGCTGCCGCAGCCAACGGCGCGCCGTCCAACCCTTATCCGGAATCATGGCAGTCCTGGGCCAAACCTATGTAAGGTGTAGGGCCGGGCTAGAAAGTTGTTCTCACTAAAATTCTCATCGAGTATGATTTTGCGCTTGTCGAACGCGCATTTTGGTCTCTTCCATTGCCGCAGCTATCTCATTCATTCTTTCAAGTTTGCGTAAATAGAAATCCAACACGTCTTTGACCGCATCTTCAGCCGTCGGCCAATGGTTTTCAAAATCGCCAGAGACTGGGGTCGGTGCATGATCTTGGAAAATTACAACCCAATCCTTTTCGGTTCGATAAAGGACTATCATCGGTGCGTTCATTGAAATGTCGTCATATCCAGTCAGGAAATCTGGTATGGAATTACTCGGAGTGGTTGTTGGCTTTCCGATCCTTACACCATGCTCCCAAGCGTGTCCTGAGGGAAATGGATCGGTTACCAATAAACCAGCTTCACGTAACTCCTGCAAATGTTTTTGTCAATCTCACGCATCATCGATAGTCCATCAGATGTTCGCAAAACTCATCGTTTGGCATCTACTTTATTCTTTCCATTCGCTCAGGATCGCCGAAATAGAAAGCTAGAATATCGTCGACAGCTTCTTGCAATGTTGCCCATTTGTTTTCGAAATCTCCGGGGCCAAGAACTGGAACATGCTCTTGATTTAAGACTATCCACCCTTCCCCATCGGGATAAAGTAAAACGGCTGGTGCATCCGTCTGAATGCCGGCGCAGAGACTATCAAAATGTGGCACAGAATTCCCAGGAGTGGACTTTGGCTTGGCAATGCGAATACCATACTCCAATACGTGGCCGGGCGGATAAGGGGCGGACACGTAAAGGTTGGCGCTGCGCAATTGCTGTAGGTAGTTTTCTTCAATCATGGACATTATGTTGATCACCGTGCAGTCAATTGTACGTTACTTTATTGGAACTAGACATTCGCCGTTCCATACCCTAAGGAACTCTGGGATGTTCATTTCATATCTCGTTCCTTCAAACGGATCGCGAATAAGCAGTCTTCCCGTCAGGGAATTTTTGCCATCAACAATTACAACATGGTGCGAGCGGTCCCCGAATCGATCAAAGAACTTCGCAACCCATGAGCCACTTTCACATTTTGAATTTATTTCTTCCAATTCCTTGCCGACGTCGCAACTCTCAAATTTCCAGTTACCAAGCTCTTTTCCTAAATCCCTCAGAGAAGCATTTTCGCCTATCTTTTCAATAAGTTCTGCTTCCGTTAGTCGCCCTCCGGACAGCATTTCACCAATAGCTGCGGTACAGGAAAGGTCCTTGCTTTGACGTATAACACCACTCGAAAATACTTCTCCAACAGCTTCCCAGTTGTACGGAGCTCTGGGGTGTTCAAAGTCTAACCTTTGCAGACGGTGATAACCAATACTGGATCGTTTTACCGTTGCTTTTCCAGCAGATAGCAGATTTTCCGTTAGTTCGCCGTCAGTAAATGCCAGCGCATTTTGCTTTTCAAGGTCTTTTGGAGTTTCAGGTGTTTTGCCGATCTCATCGCCTGTCTCTCCTCCCGGACGCTTTCCTTTATCCCCAGGTTTATTGAAATCCGGCGTCTCCTCCCCTTCATTTTTTCGAACCATCCGATTGACATAGTCTTCGATCTTTTTGCCTGCGGCGTCCGCCTTTGATTTGATCTTTTCGCCGGCATTCTGAACAATGTCCACCACGCCGTCGCCCTTAATCTTGCCCACACCGGCAGCTTCGAATTCCGGTTTTGATGCTTCGTTGAAATTCGTCAAACATTCTTTAAACTTGTCGGCAAGCGGTTTTAAGGAAGGTTTGAGCTCTGCCAACGCAGCAAATATGTTTGTTTGCTGCTCCAAATTTTTGGCAAGTGCGTTCACCGCATTTGATGCAGGATTCAAACCTTCCATGCTGTTTGCAATCCGCGCTGCATCAGCAGTGTCAGCCACAGCAGTCGTTTTTTCAGAGACTTTTAATAGGCTGTTCAATTCACCTAATTCACCGGCTTTGCCTGCCACGCCGGCCTCGCCACCCACGAGAAGTGTGGCGATATTGAGAATCGCTTCAGTGCCAACGGCCGCTTGTTCTTCCGGGTCGGCATGAGCCAGATTGTCCAATTCTTTACTGATTTTCTCTGGAAGCGCCTTGGCCAGAGCTCTGGTCATTGCCGCTCCCTGAGGATCGAATTCAATTCCAAACAGAGGAGATGTAGGGTTGAACGTGGTATTGAGCTGAGTAAGAACCCGGGCGGCAACCACTGAAGTTTCCAGAGTCTTATGGAGCATCTCAGTTGCTTCTTTATCAGGATAGAGGTCCGGGCAAAGCGCTCCAATTGGCGTAGTCTGAAATGATGCTGCTCCTGCCATGCGAACTGCGTTTCCAATTCCGGCAAGAGTGTTTACAGCGAAGTTCAGAGTGCCGTGAACAACTCCGACTTCAGTCTTCAGGTCATCAATTTCTTTTTTTATGACGGCGCGCAAGATCTGATTTTTCAATTCATTGAGGTTGATATTGTATGGTTTCGGCTCATGCTCCTGGCTGGCGATCTCTTTTTTCAATTCACTTTCGGCGAAGGAATCTATTGCATCGGTGCAATTACCGCGCTTCTTAGTCTCTGAGCGCATCTGCTGCAATTGTCTTGCCAGCTCTCTTTTTTCCTCAGGCAGCCTATCGTCGGATTGTATAGCTTTGAGAATCCCAGTGTTGACCTTATGATCAGTGGGCGCAACAATCTTACCGGTAACAATTTTTTCTGCTCTATCAATATTCGGCTGTCCTTGATTTGCAGACTCACCTCTACCAAACCACATGTCCGCTTCCTTTTGGATCGCTTCCTTTTCGTTGGAACTCTTAGCCAGTTTCAATCGTTCCAGGAATTTAGCAGCGCCGATGTCACCGTTTTCGGCAAGATTGTGGAGTTCGGCTTCATTAATTGACTTTGTTCTATCCTCTAGTTGTTGAATGTCCTTTTCAGTTCCGCCGGTTTGTCTTGAGACTGCAACCTGTTCGTTCCCATGGTGATCCTTGACGCAAAGCTCAATGCTCGCGCCTTGACCACCTGCAGATCCACTGTGCCGGTCTTTGTTTAGTTCAAATGCCTTTTGCTTGTCTTCCTTGGTGCTTTCTCTTGCAGCTCTGGCATCCGCCGAGTGCTCAAGCTGATCCTTTGGCTTCTCGGTGATCTCCACCTTGCCTTTAAGTTGCACGTTTTCCCGATTATTTTGAGCGTCGTTTTGAGTCATATTCAAACGATAGGTCTAAGCTCTACTTGTTATTCCCATCTTTTACGACCTGGTTAGTTTAGGCAGATCTGATTGTACTGGTCAATATCTGGCGCCCAAATCAAAGGAGGCGCTGGTACGCCTCCTTGAATGGATTTATTTTGCCTTTAATGCCTAGAACTCAACCTGATTGGGCTGCTGAGCCTGACCTTGAGGTTGCGCTTCTACTCCGGGAGGAGTGAATCCGAAGCGGCTAACATCAGGGCTGAAGCTAGTCATCGGACGTCTCTGGAATGGGCTCTTCGGATTGGTCGCCGGCACTTGCGGTGCAGTCGGCTGAGTTTCCGGAGCGGCAGGTCGCGTGTAACTGCTTTGTGCAGCATCGGCAATTGCTTGTGGGCTTTCCAGAAGCGAAGAGCGGTTAAGCACTGGCTGCTGGCGAGCGAAGCTCGGGAAGGGCGGTGCATTGGTTTCCGCTCCGGGAGCTGGTTGCGGAGAAACTATCGCTGCACTGGTCGCCAATTCCACTTGCGGTTGTTCAACCTGCTGTGGGACGCCCATGAATTGACCGCACTCGATGCAGAATTTGCGGTTTCCTGCTTCCTTGCCGCAGGCCGGGCAGATTCTTGCCGAGGTAGCAACTTGCGCTGCCGGAGCCGGTTGCGACATCGCTGCCGGTTGCATGTACTGAGCTGAATCTTGACCAGCAAATTGCGTTTGCTCGGCTGCTTCGTGATGAGTAGGCAGCATTTGCTCGACGGCAGTTGCTTGTCCCAATCCACGAGCAAAGCTAGGCACTGCGCCTGGCATTGTCGGGACCTCTGGTCCTCCTTCCGGAGTCGGTGCGCCCGGCTCGGTTGGAACACTTCCTTCCATCGGAGCGCCGCCGCGTCTGGAAACGTTGTGCAAGAGGTGGAGTCTGGCGATTTCTTCAATACCGCGCAGGTCGACCATCATCGGTTTGCATTCACCGAATTCGGCGTCACCGGCTGGAGCTAAGAAAACCAGTGCGTGCTGTTTTTCCATACGCTTGATGGAATCTGGGTCGACACGAGCTACTACCTGCTGCGAGTGGATCTTGTTCCATGAATTCGGGAAGATACCGAATCCTGTCGCAGCGTAGTGGTCGGCTATACCCGGGACGATAACGGCATGTTTGCCGATTTCTTCCGAGAAGAATTTGGCTGTGGTTTCGTCAGCGTTGTGCAAGCAAACACGAATTGCGGAGTTGGAGAAGATTGTCTTCAATTCCGACATACCGGATTGGCTCGAGTCGCCGGTGGCTCCTGCGGAGTTGGCGATTTGTGAGATGTTCTGCAAGATGACGGTCAGTCCGCCGTTGGCACCACGGACGATAGCTGACAGTCTGCCGGCTATGTCCAGGTTCAAGGTTTGGTATTCATCGAAGAACGCGAACAATGGCAGAACGTTTTTGGAACCGTATCTGGTGTGCAACGCTTGTTGCAATGTGTAGACGAAGCATGATGCCAGTGACTCAGCGTCCGGTCCCATCGATGCAGGAGCACCGAAAATCAGTACGGTCGGGCGGTGCATGGCAGCATGGATGTCGATGTTGGATTGCTCCGTAACACGCATGACTTGCTTGTTGTTGAACATTCGCAGACGGCCGCGGATGCCCTGGATATTCTTGTCCCAGTCACTGTCTGTCCTGATGATGGACGACAATTTCTGCGTCAGTTCGCTCAATTCTGCGGATTCAACTTCCGGATTGGACTTGAGGCGGCGCAGTGATTCGACAATATTGCGACGATTGTTGACCAGTTTCATCAAACCACGCGGGTTGCGCGGCAATTGAGTAAACTCGGACGGTGAGCCATTCTCGTCTTCACCGGTAACTTGCACGGCACCCCAGGCGAGAATTTGTGCCAGACCATGGATATAGCCATGGTCACGCTCTGCCCAGTGCTGCTCTTCCGGAGGAAGTGAGTTGACGTCCTGGCAAATTGCTGAAGCAAACACGATCGGATCGAGTTCCAGCGGATTCCAGTGCACGGAATCGTCATCCAACGGATTGAAGTAAAGCGTGTCGAAGCCGGCATGTTGCGCTTCCGGCAATACTGAGAATTTGAAACCTTCGCGCTTCTCGTCCAGGTTGGGATCGTTGGCTTTTGCTTCCAGGGCGACGATAACGCATGGCTTTGCCATAAGCGCTTTCATGATAGACCGCATCAAGGTTGTTTTACCGGAACCGGATGGGGCTACGATGAACATGTTCTTGTTAGGCAGGCGTCCCATCGGAATGGTGATCGGCAAGTGCGTTCTGGCCAGGAAGCCGAACGGAATGACGACTCCGTCGACATCGGTCCAACTAGAGTTAGGATTTTTCTTGCCCAAACGGCCATGACGGCGCAGGTTAGGCGGGCATACAAATGAACGCTCGTAATCGCGAGGCGTCATCAGACCGGACGGAGGATTGAACGTGCGGATAGTCTGCCACGGGAAGAGTCTCTTCTTGTGAGCGGCAGCAATAATCAACGCGAGCAAAACGAGAGTCGGAAGCAAGATGGCGATCGATGTCGCATCGAGGAATCCGTGGCTGGTTTTGTGCAGTTTGGGAGCCGCTCCGCGCATAGCAGCGCCAGGAACGCCTTCCATACGCAAATTCTTGCCTTGAACAGGCATACCAGCCGTAGGCGGGCTAGCTTGAGAAGGATGATTGAGATTGAATCCGCCGCCGGCAGCGGCGCCATCGGGTCCGAGCATTTGAGCGCCGGGCTGAATAAACGGGCTTTGACCAGGTGCCGCTTGCATGGGCGCAGCCTGCATAGGCATTGTTTGCATGGGCATTTGCTGCGGAGCTTGCTGAAGTCCTTGATTGATTAGATGCGGGCTCAAATCTTGTCCGACTGGGCGTCCGGACTGCATTTGTTGAACCGGATAGGCTTGCGCTGCGCCAGGCTGACCGCCGTACATGGGCGCCGGCATCATCATCGGCTGTCCCGTCTGCATGGACGGATAGGGAGAATAAGCAGGCATCGTCGCCATCTGCGCTCGGCGCGCATATTCTTTGTCACTGATGACTTCACCTGTTTCGCTATCTTTGTAGCGTGTGAGGTGACCCATTTCGTCAATCTGTGCTTTCCAACTCATTCTCTTTGTCCTTTGAAGCCATAATTTCGGCTGCTAGATGGCCATCTTGACCCATATCTTAGGGAGTTCTGCGCCAAATTTCATTCGTGTTTCGCGCATATCATGCGGTTTACCGCAGTTAGCCGCAGTTAACCTCCCTTATTTACTTCACTGATGCCGCAGATTTTCATGCCGTCGTTCGTTTGTTTCAATAGGTATTCGAACTTAACGGTTCTTTGTCTGGACGCTTGATCGGGCGGCGAGAGTATTTGTTCGCCCTCGACCGTGATGACAATAGAGCCATCTGTCTGGTGGGCGCCGGCAATTACTTTGGTGGCGCGGAAACTGCTCTTCATGCCTGAGGAGGCGATTTGCTGTGCGACTTGAGGAGTCCAAACGCTTTCTCGGTAGGACTGTGCGCACTCAGCTGTCATGCAGGCAATCGCCTTTTCCTGGCTGTCATTGGCTGAGCCCGAACTAAGGTCGAAGGCGAAAGGCAGCCACTTCTCAACCAGAGTCTGAGCCATGACTGCATCTGTCTTAATGGCCGGCTGAGCCATCGCTGCTTCCTGAGCTTTCTTTTGCAGCTCAGTGGGAGCGGCCGCTTGAGCGGCGCCGGGCATCGGGGTACGACCGCCGTTTACATCCGGATTGTCCATCCAGGGCTGGTGGGCACGCTTGCGGGCTTGTGGCGCCTCGGGCGTCGGCATCAACAGAACGGTGAAAAACATACCTGCCATCATGCCGGCGATTGCCACCATGATTAAGGTCATTTTGTATTTTTCACCTGCTTGATAGTCGAACATTTTCTTGTACCTGATTGAGTTTGTAGGGGCGACGCCATGCGTCGCCCGGTTATATCTACTGCGGTGTCAGCATATGGGCCGGAACCGTGTCAGGGTGATAGCCCTGTCCGAGCAAGTGGCATGCCCAGCGGGGATCGCCGCCGCACATTTCCATCATGCGAGCGCGCATCGGCTGGTCATTGTTCGGTTCGGTCGTTGCCACCCAGTACATGAAACGAGGCACAACCAGTTTGACCACACCGCGCGAGAGCTTGTGATAGACCAGGAATGCATCGGAATACTCACGATTCTTTCTGGTCAGGTGCGCGATCGAAGACATTTCTTGGGGCGTCAAACCGCAAGCATCGCGAATCAATTCGAAATTGCTGGGGTCGTTGCCGAGGATGATCTTGATCGAGCTGTTGGAAGCCAGAGTGCGGGCTCTGTCATCCCTCAAAAGATCGCCCAATTCCTGGGATATGCCGATGAAAAGCAAGCCCAAGTGGCGGCTGGTGCGGGAAGCATCTTCCACAAGCGTCTTTCCGCCTTCGTAGCGCAGCAGTCTCCACAATTCGTCTATGCAGAACACGAAGCGTGACGGCTGACCTTTTTTCATTTGCTCAGCTTTGTGCTGTTGAGCGCGTCTCAAGACGAAGTCGGAAACGAAAAGCGTGACTACGGCTTCCAGTGTCTTGTCGTGGGCCAGTTCGGATGTGTCGAAGACCATGATTTGCGCATCCAGAGGAAGCGAGGTCGGTCCGTCGAACAATTTGCCGAAGATGGCGCCGCGGCAGTAGAGGCTCAAGCGATTGGCGAGATCTTCGCAGGTTTCGCGGCGCTTGGTGTTTTGTGTTTGTTGTCCTTCTCTGGTCAACCAGTTGACGAGATCCGACTCTACAGGAATGCGGCCTTCAGCAAAGCATTCGCGATAGATGTTCTGGATGCCTTGCATGAGAACCGGCTTTTCATCTTTGGTGAGAGCCTGTTCGCCCTTTTCGCCAAGCATGACCGAGTGGAAGTTCAAAATTTTGATGATATGCGATTCGGGCGGATTGGCCGGATCGATCGGCTTTTCATCCGGTCCTTCCAGAGGCAGATCATACAAGTTGAGGCAAACGGAGCCGTCCGGACCGAGCTTGATGTAAGCCGAGTCGTCATAGACTTCGGTGAGCATTTTGTATGAGCCGGAACGGTCAATGATGATCGACTTGGCGCCTGCCAGAGTCTTCATTTGAATGATCTGCTGGGCAACCATGGATTTACCTTCACCAGGTTGACCGAAGACGATGCAGAGAGCATTCGGCAGTTTTTCATTATAAGGATTCAGGAAAACCGGCTCCAGCGTCTCCTTGGAGAAGCCCAACCAATCGCCGTCTTCCGAGCCCAGTTTGGCATGGACGAAGGGGAATGAATTGCGCACCGTAGGTGTTCTGGCAATCTTGCCGCGGCGGGTAACGTCAATACCCAGACCAGGCAAGCTGCCGATAAAGAGACTCTTTTGCTCGTGATAGCCGACGATGAAGCGAGCGCCGCGGCACTGAGCGCCGGCGGATCTGACCAGTTCGGTCGAGCGGTTGAGTTCGTCCAAAGTATCGCCGGTCATTGTGAAATAGACGGCGTAATTGAATACTTCAACGTTGGTTGTATAAAGTTCGGAGCCGATGGTGGCTGCTTCGTTGGCCTTTTCCGCTTCTTCCTGGTTAGGAGCAGAGCGCGGTCCCATGATGCCTTGATATGTATTGGCGTGCGCCTGGGCTTGCTTGCGTTGCAGTTGTTTGCGGAAGACTTCTTTGTCCAGCTTGTGAGCGTAGATATTCATTCTCCAGTTGCAATTCAAGCGCAGCAATGGCTGCAGCCAGAGTGGACCGGTGCGCTCAGGCAAACGATTCATATATAGAGTACGGACATAACGGCCCGGCTCTTCGTTGTGATTGTCCGGATCTATTTCTGTGTAATCATCGATCACTACATAATCCGGCTTGTTGAAGTCATATCTCGATTCGACCAATTGCTCGCGAATTGATGCCGGTTCCATATCGGGGAAAACGCGGCGCAGACCGGAAGGCAATTGCTTGGTCTTGGGACGTTGCGGTACAGGCAAGAACTCTTCTGGATCTTGACCGAATTTCGGATTGAGTTCTTTGTAGAGCATGTGGAAATATTCAACGGCGCCGATTGGACGAGCGCTCATGCCGCAGTTGCCCAATTGTCCGGCATAACCGAAGGCGCGCTGAATGAGAGTGGTGACGTTTTTAAAGTGAGCGCCTACCGTTTGACGAGCGGCTTGATTGGTGAAGACATCGAGCACGCGGCGGACTGTCGAGTCGACCATGTTCTCTTTGGCTGGTTTTTCCCGAGGAGGTCTGTAGCAGAAAGTGACATAGAACCTGAGTTCCGGCACAAAGTTCTTGGAGAGAAGAAATGCTTCATCGTTTTCAACAACTCGTGCGACATACTTGAGAAAGTCATCGTTTACGACCTCGACAGGATGCTTGGCGAAATAGTCTCTTTTGC
>CAZHEZ010000118.1:0-24381 GCA_964531315.1 uncultured Candidatus Obscuribacterales bacterium
TGAATGCCGGGAGCGTTGCATCAATTTGCTTATAGTTCGTTAGGATCGGGTCGAGATTGAAATTGCTGTCATTCCAGTTGCGCGCCGCGTTTGGACCGCTGTAAAAGCCCTGACCCAGCGTCTGTCCATTCATCGCGGGACTACCAAGCATGGCTGAGTAATCATGGGTGAAATGGCAGATGTTGTCGCGTCGGTCGCTACCAACACGGGACATCACATCGTACCAGGGGTCGAGTGGCAGGCACAAAGATTGATGGTAAAGCTGGTAGGCGAGAGTACACAGATCCAGATTGATGACAGTTTGCGGAACGACGATTTGTTTCGATATGGTATCGCCGGCGATAGCAGGAGCAGACATCGACATGATGATCCAAATTGAGATGGCGGCGCGTTGAAATTTGGCGACGCGCTGAAATCGGCTGCTTGTAAACATCGTTTTCTACCATGACTGGGAAACCAAGTATAGTCTATAGGCACTGCCTTAGTCGCAGGTGACTCCGCAGAAAGGCACTTTTCAGTTAAAACCCTGAGCTACCGCGAGTGCTGCCGCCTTTTCCGTCCCTGCTAAAGTGGCGATGCCCTTCTTCGCTATCCTGCGAGTTGCTGCTGTGTCCGTTTCCGTTAGTTCCCCAGCCGGTGTTTCCCCGCTCTGCACCATTCCAGTTCCGGTTTCCGCTTGCTCTGCTGCCCCCACTAGAATTCCCGCTTGTTCGGCTGCCCCAGCCAGAGTTCCCTCTACCTCCGTCATCCCACCCCTGGGGCCCGCTGGCTCTGTTGTCCCAGCTAGGCACGCTACGACCGACGCTGGAATCGCCGCGAGACTTTATGTGAGTAAGTTTCGTCCAATGGCAACTTTGCAGACTGCCATCCTTATTGCGCTTCATACGAAGCAGCCAGGTATCGTATGAATCTAAATCCATTGCGCAAATTTTTTCATTGTCGGTGGCAAGCAACAACTTTCTCGAACCGCTTAGAGTTGGAAGATTGATCTTATAGAGATGACCATTCATTTTCACTTTGATGACCGGACTGGCGGCTCCCAGCGTGAATGCGGCAGGATCACCTTCAACCAGAAGCGGCTGCCAGCGACCCACAGCATTATTGATATTCGATCCGATTTCCGCAGTCTCAAGACATGTCATTTCCGCAAAACAGTTGTAGACAGTTTTCGGAACAGTGTCCTTATCTACACGCAACAAAAGCGGGGCGGTATCACTGTTGGTGACACGCGCAGCAAGTATTATGTTTTGATCGATGGATATTCCAGTGTGTTGCGTCACGCCTTCCGCGTGCAGTTTTTGCTTATCTGGCTTCGCCATTGGACCGGTCAAGTCGTAAACTTGTGCATTTGTCATGGCTTTATATGGATTCTGAGGATCGTGTTGTTCAAACAACTTTGCGGCTGATTTGTAGAGGTTGGTCGCCTCGTTCTTTCTATCCATCATCACTAAACATTTTGCCTGAAAGTACAGACACTCAGCTCGATACTTCTCATAGCCTTCGCCAAGCTGGGCAGCAGCTTTTTTGAAAAGGATTTCCGCACCCGAAAAATTTCTCTTCTCGAGTGCTGCCATTCCTGCTCGGTATGATTCCAGATCATTTAGCTTGAAATCGCTTATTTCAGTTTTTCCCTTCAGCGTATAGCGACGAGCAGAGCCGCTACTGTCAGGCTCTGCTCGGGTAACTGGAGGGCTGGATTCGGCCGCATTTGCAGTCCGTGAAGCGAGATCTGGAGACAAGTTGACGATGCTGGTAAGCAACAAGCAAACGCTGCAGGTACCGAAAAGAGCCGGCACGCCTCTAGCCCAGCGCGGCGCTGGCTGGCGGCACAGAGACAAAATTTGATTCTCGGTCATTTCCTAATTATGCCCAATCTATCGATACTTCAGTTTACGTCGTTTTTTTCCCAGTTAGAGGTTGTTTCGTCACTGATCTTGCTGCGTCGCTGATATGGTTCTTGACTATGAAATGACACAATTTGAAAATCTTTCAGCCGAGCCCAATAGAGACGAACCGCAAACCCAGTTCGACCATAGCGATCGCGGCGAGAGATATGCAGTCGATTATTTTGATGATGAGGAAGCCAGACTGGATAGTCTCGAAGGTCACGTAGCAGCAAACAAATCTGAACCAGAATGGTCAGAAGGCATCGAGGATGAAGCCAATAGTGAAGACTCATTTGATGATGAGGGTCTTTTCCCCGAGTCCCAGCCTCTTCATGTAGACCCACTGAGCGAAGGAGAAGATGACGGTCCCAATTTCATATTGAATCCGGATAACATCGAAGACGATTCATCAACTTAGAGTAGCTTCCGCAAGTATGCACATCACCCGAATTCGGTACCTCGCTACCGAGTGATCGAGGCGTTAGCACGCAACGATGACTATCGAGGCTATTGAGGTTTAAACTCGCCTACAGCGTCAGAGACATCCTCTGCTCCACAGAAAGAGGAGCTGGCGGCAATAAAAGATGCTTACAAAGCGCTTGATGTTTTGCTGTGTAGGCCTGCCTGAGCTGATTGAATTTTTCTTGCGCTGTGCCCTCGTCGACAGAGCAACAGCCGGCAGAATTCAGTCGCTGATAAAGACCAGAAAACTCATTGCCAGAGGATGCTGCGGTTTGTTCCAATTTTAGATCCCAATGGTGCACAAGTTCATCAATTAAGCGGCAGCCGAATCGATAAGTTAGTGTTACCTGAACGCAATTCGTCTGAGGATTGACGCTCAGCAAGAGAGCTGTTGAATCGAGAACCGCTCCCAGTGCCGTAAGCCAGGAGGAATATGGGTCGGTCGAACGAAAGTAGGGAAGAATCGGGTAAGCCTTGTAAGTCTCAAACACGTCTGCGCACCAGTGGTGCCAATCGTCATAAAAGGAATCCAGAGACTCTCTTCCATTCAGACTGACATACGTTTCCAGGATGGCGATGCCGGCCGGTGGGGTACCGCCGACATTGGATGTAAGCGATGCCAGAACCTCACGCCGCTGTAGTGCTGCAATAAGAGTGAATAAGAGTGAAATAACTGACGCGGTCAGGATCATTCCGATGAACGCCGAAATCAATATCAATGCCCGTACTTTGATCGAGGTTGTAGAAAAATCGGAAACACCAAGGGTAAGAACTGATGATCCGGCCACATATATGGCACTGATAAACGAGTCGAGTGCAGGCGAGTATTCTGTTGCCACCGAATAAAAGAGCATACTAAATGCAAGTATCAAAAGGGACATCCACACTGTCAGAAGAAGCAATATCACGAACGGGCCAAACCATCCGAGCAGCTCTGCCTTCCAGACAGGCGATTTGACTTTGGACGTCAGGTAGCGAAACGGGGGCCATAAGACGCTGCGAACCAGTGGCGTGGCAATGTGAAAGCCGGTCACTGTGCCTCTGGGCACAACAACAGTTTGAAAGACATCGCGCAACACCAGAAAGAGGAGTACTATGCCCAAAAGGAGGAAAATCATGCCGCAGTCCCTTTTACCCTTGACACCAGTGGCGGTGCATATGTCACGAAGGCCAACAAAGTCAAACAAACGGCTGTAGATAGCGCGATCAAAACAAATCCATCTCCAATAGACAAGAGAACGATCTGTTGTTTCAACACCGCCCCCACTTCAAGCAATGCGCGATTGCGCGCATCATCGGCACCAGAACCGGCTGAAAACAGTTTTGCTGCAATCAATTTGAGCCGCTCTTCCGTCAGCCAACCACCGTCAATGTTCTGGGACAAAACCAAATAGTGCAAGGTCGATTGAACCTTGAGAAATTCTTGCAACACCGTCTTACCAAGCTCGCCGCCAAACAATCGGCAGGTTTGGAACCAGCAGGACAGGGTTAATAAGCTGGCAGGATTCTGCAGCGCTCCCAACTTGAGTGCATTGCGAAGAATTGAGGTGATCAGTCCAGTCAAGGCAAATGCAATTCCTATGGCATTCAATACTTGAGAGGCGACAAAAGTCTCACCTGTCCAGCCCGGATCAAGACAAGAATTCAGAAAGCAGGTACCGCCCGCCAGTGCAAAACCGGCCGCACAAAGTAGTCGAGAGTCGACTCGATAGAGAAGCAGTCCTGCAATCGGGGCAGCGGCAAGTTCGACAAGTGCTATCCAGCCAAGCACTCCTCCTGTTTGATCGGGGCGATATCCGTGCAAAACCGCCAGGAATTGAGGAAGCAGCAGTGTTGGAGCAAGCAGCAAGAATCTAAAGAGCACCAGTACTGCACCAAGCAATAGTAAGTTGGGGGTGGAAAGAAAACGCAGATTTAGTAAAGGACTTGGTTTTTTCATGTGCCTGATCAATGCTGCCGCGGTCAGGAAAAATCCGACCGCAAAAAAGGCGCATATAAGACCGGAGTTTGTCCAATCCAGCCTTTCACCTTGATCAAGTCCACAATATATGAGTGTAAGGCCGGCGCTGGCCAACAAGAAGCCCCACAGATTTGTTTTTGGTCCGCTCTGAGGCAACGGCTGTCTTGGGATTCCCCAGTATAGACACGCCATCATAAGCGGTGTCACTATTAGAGCGTTCCAGAAGATCCATTGCCAGGACAGATTATTGAGATACCACGCTTCAAGCGCTGTTGCGATGTGAGTCGATGCAAGAATATCAAGTGAGTATGCTGCTACTCCAAAATGCACATACTTGAGCGGCAGGTTTCTTACAATGACGGTGATTGTAAGCGGGTAGTAAGTACCAGCGGCAACCCCTGCAATGAATTGCAGAATTATCAAGGCGCCCACATTTTGCGCAATAAATGGGGACAAGAACTCGGCGAGCATAAACACCGCGCTTGCCCAGAGCAGAATACGTCGTGGACCCACCAGTCCACCGATAAAGACGATAAGCGGACCGACAAACATATTGGCTGCATTGTAGGAAGTCGACACCCAACTCATCGCATCAGAGCTGGCGCCGAGTGCGCCCTGCAGATCGGGCAAGCCAATTGATAGAATGCGCCCCGTAAAAACAGAAATCAGAGCTCCCAGTAGAACTCCCAGTATGGCTAGATACGGATTTGTCGTCAGTTGGTTTGCGGCTGTCGCACTCGCAAGTTCCTGACGGTGGGGTCCCACGGTAGCTGCGTCAGCCTTCATCTGCCACTTTCCCTTTTGGCGGTTCCGGGCATGATTGTGGCAGTGACAGACATACCGGGGCGGAGATTGGCAAGTTTGCTTTTGTCCTCGTCAAAGGCGATCTTTACCGGTATGCGCTGCGTAATTTTTGTGAAATTGCCGCTTGCATTGTCTGGCGGCAATAGCGAAAACTGTGCTCCGCTTGCCGGTGAGATCCGCTGCACGTGTCCACTCAGACGAGTCCCCGGAAGCGCATCGATAGTAATGTCGACGCGATCTCCTTCCTTGACGTTCTTAAGTTGCGTTTCGCGGTAATTCGCCACCACCCACGGCTCTGCCGAGATAATTGTTATGACCTGGGTTCCGGCGCTGACTAGCTGACCCGGTTTGACTTTCAATTCACCAACAGTTCCATCTGTTGGTGCTTTCACGGTCGCATAGTCTAGGTCGACATTCGATGTTGTCAGCCCAGCTTTCTTGCCTGCAAGCTCCGAGGACAGTTGCTCTTCTTCTCCGTCAAGCAGCTCTCGCTGCTTTATTTGAGCAGTCAGCTCGGCTTGATGGCTATCGACCAGCAGCATGCTTTTTGATTTTTCAGAACGGCTGCTGGAGAGCAGTTGGATGGCTTTCATGACCTGAGCCTTTCGTTGAGAAAGCTCTGCTCTGGCTTTTCTTTGCGCAGCCTTTTGTGCTTCTAAATTGGCCACCGCCCGCTCGTTTTCGTTGACTACAGATTCCACCTTTTCTCTGGTGGCACTTTCGTTGGCCAGCAATGCTTCCTGGCGCGTTCGTTCGAGAGAGGACCTGGTGACGTCGGCCGCAGCTGCCTTGATTGCTGCTTCGGTTTGGACTATGGATGCGTTTGCTCCTTCAATGCCAGCCTTGGCTTCCTCAAGGGATGCTTTAGCACCACTTATAGTGTCATCCGCCTGGGCAACACTGGTTCGACTGTTCTCCAATGCAGACTTAGCTTGTAACACTCTGGCGTCCTGTTCTTCCTTGCGCTGCTTCATATCGGCAATTTTGATTTCTACCTGGCGGATAGCTTCTTTGGCTTGATCGACACGCGCCTTGTATTCATCGTTCTTCAGTTCCACCAGTATCTGTCCGGCCTTGACGGACTGATAGTCATTGACCTTGGTGCCCGCTACTACACCGGACGCCTTGGTGCTCAACGGAGCAACATCCGCTTTAACGTAGGCGTCGTCGGTTTTGACTGAAACATTGTTCTCCCAGAGTGTCCAACCACTGGATATAACAAAAAACATCAGGCCGGCAGCGGCGAAAATCAAAAGGGGGACCAGCCAGTTGCGAACCTTATCTCCCGAAGTTGCAGCGAATGGAGCCGCCGCAGCTTGTGGTGCAGATGCTAAAGAACTGGGTGGCGCAGCAAGCTTTGGGGCAGGGCTAGCAGCTAGGGCAGCACCTGCCGTTGGCGTGGGCGTTCCTTTCGCTGCAGCGGCTGTAATCTCGGTAAGCCTCGCTTCGGCTGCTTCACGTGCTGCACGTTCGGAATCCATACGAGATTTCGCCTCAATGGCAGCTTGCTCGGCTGACTCTCGAGCAACGTGTTCGGCAGCGGCTGCAGCGGCTGCATCGCGAGCAGTCTTGAGCGCGGCATCTCTCTCTGCCCGATCTTGAGCGGAGCGGATTGACGCTTCGTGCAGTGTCTTTTCGGCACCTTCTCGAGTTGCTCTTTCGGCGGCCGCTGTTGCCATCGCATCTTGAACTGCTCTTTCAGCCGCTTGGCGCGAGGACTGGTGTGTGGACACCTGAATAAATGCTTCTTGAGCGGCCCGCTCCGCCGCCTCTCGTTTTGCTTGCTCAGCCGCAGCTTTAGCATGCGCATCATTTGAAGCGCTTTCGGCCGCTTCTCTCTTTGCTTTCTCCGCGGCAGCTTCGGCAAGTGCATCACGGACCAGAATTTCAAGCTCTGCCTGTTTAGCCTTTTCTTTTTCTGCTTCTCCAGCCATTTTGCTATCTGATCCTTTGTTACTAGCTACTGCTCCGCTCCGACAGCGCGTTCAAATTGCGCTTTTGATTCCCAGAAAGCCACTAGTGCCTGGTGGTAGTTGTTGTTTTCGTTGGAGAGTCTGCTTTGCGCTTGCAAAACATCATCCAATTTTTCAGCGGTAAACTTATATCGGTTTAGCGAGACCCGCATGCGTTCTCTGGCAGCGGCTCGTGCCATCTGCGTTGTCTCTACCAACTGTCTGGACTCATTGATTTTATTGATTTGCTTATGCAAATCAATTAACACCTGTTCTCTGGTGCTTTGGGAAGTGAGGCGGGCTCCTTGCTCAACTTTCGAATGCGCTTTGGCGAGGAATGCCTTGCGCCCCCAATCAAAAGCATTCCAATGGATAAAAATCCCCGGCGCAAGAAGATTTTTCGGCACAAATTCATTGTTGAAGCCGGGCAGCGCAATGTAAACTACTCCGACGCTAACGTTTGGTATGTACTCGGACATAATGATTTTTCTTTCCACGCGCAGTTGTTTCACGCGCGTGTCAGCCTCCTGAATTTCAGGACGCATTGATAGTGCGCGCTGTTCCGCTTGTTCTACGTTGAGTTCAAGCTCGTCGGCGGGCGGAATTAATTCGAGCGTGACAGCGGATTTCAGGTCGCGTCCCAGTATATGGTTGAAGGTTTCCCTGTCTATGCTGTATGAATTCTTTGCCTTGGTCTCGTCAAATCTAGCTTTAGCCAGTCGAGCGTCAACCTCCATCAACTCGACCTTCAATGAGTTTCCTAGTGCTACCTGATCGGCAACTGTCTTTTTCAAATCGGTTAAGTATTTTATCGAGTCTTGAATATCATCAAGAAGGCTTTCATCCAGTGCCAACTTGTAATACGCCTCTTTCACCTGTGCGCGCGTGTCGTCGATGCGCTGGCGCAATCTTTGTGCTGCGATCTCCTTACCTAATTTGATCGCTCTAGCTTCCAATCCGATGCGATACTGCTGCGTAACAGGAAAGAGTGCCGACATAAACACAAAAGCGTTTGCCCTTGCCGGGACAAGTGGTGCCTGGTTGGTTATTGTCTGATCGGCGAGATAGCTGATTAATCTGACATTGGGCAGGCGGTTAGTTTCCTTGGCTATGTAGTCCCATTTAAATCGCGACACTTGCAGCCGCGCTTCTAGCACCTCTCGATTGTGGTCGTTGGCTTCCTCAACTGCACCATGCAAAGTCAACAATCCTTGATCGCTTTTAGCAGGGATTTCATTCTTAAAATATTTGTCGTCGATTGTTACTGGCTTAAAAAATTGATCTTGATTCGCTGCCGAATCGGTTGTCTCAGCGCTTGCCTGTGCAACTGCGCCAGCAAAAAACAGACAGCACAAGGCTGGCAGTGCTTCGCGGCATGTTGTAAGCCAACGCATCAGGCTCCGGTTGCTCAGGCTCAAAGGCAGGCGAATCCGCCAATTATACGACCACTTGGCACTTTTCCCGGTTGCCAATATATCAAAATTTCATACAGTTGATTCCGCCTGGCATCAACCGATTCGGTCATACTATGCAATTGCTGGCAGCTCAATAAGGAGATGGGCGTGTACGATCTCGACCAGACCATTAAGGATCGGCATTCCACGCGGAAGTTCTTGCCATTACCCGTGCCAAGAGAAGTGATCTGCGAGTGCCTCGCCCTGGCTCAGTGCGCTCCTTCTAACTCAAACATTCAGCCCTGGCGAATGTGGCTTGTCACAGGCTCCGCCCGCCATCAGCTCAAAGACAAGTTGATGGAAGTAGCTCGGGACGGGACTCCCAAAGTTCCAGACCTGCCCGAGCATTTCAAACACTTTCGTCAAGAGCTGGGTGCTCAAGTTTACGGGGTGGGCATGGGAATCCCGCGCGAAGATAAGGAAGGCAGAAGGGCCGCTGTCTTGCGCAACTGGGAGTTCTTCGGTGCGCCGGCGGTGGGCATAATTTGTGTCGACAAAGAACTTGGCTCTCCAGATGTCTTGGGCACAGGCATGTATTTGCAAACGCTGGTGCTCTCCTTGACTGCCAGAGGGCTTGGAACATGCGTGCAAGTAGCGTTGGCCGGCTATCCCGATGTCATGCATGAGGTGCTCGGCATCCCAAGGCAAATGACTATCCTCTGCGGTTTATCTATCGGCTATCCGGATCCGGACTTTCCCGTCAATCAATTGCGCATTGGCCGCAACCCCGTCGAGCATAATGTCGTTTTTCTTGAAGAACTGAAGATAGAGAAGACAGGTGCAAAGGTCGAGTAAACCGCAAGCCAGCTAAATTATTCCCCATTGCGAATGTCCTCAGGTATTGTTCAATGGAATCCGTTTTCAAGATAATTCTGCCCGACTACAAAAAGGAGCATATTGCGCTCGTTATAGAAAATGGCGAATTTGCACTGCCTAGTTTTAAACAGGAGAGTGGAATCAGATTCAACACAGTCGCAAAGTTAAACACCGCTATTAGCGAGCGGTGGAACATTCCGGTCACGGTATCGCGCTGCATTACAGCTGGTGACAACGGCACACCGCCAATCTTCGCCATGCACAATCACGACAAATCGTCGACATTGCCGAAGGACGCTGAGTGGATTTCGCTAGGCGATGTCAGCGCGCAGACGTTCGCACAAACTCCGGATGGGAAAAAGGTATTGGATTGGACGGCATCGGAAGATGAAGAAGAATGGCGCAAAATTCCATGGTCGTCGTCAAACTGGTTTGACGAAGTGTCCGCATGGGTTGAAGAAAGCGTAAAGAAGCGAGGAGGAAGGCTGCTTGCCCCAGTTTCGCAAGAACGCGCCTGGGCGATTTCGTGCGTGTTGAAAGCCGAAACTTCTCTCGGCACATTATTTCTCAAAGCTTTGCCACCATTTTGGGGACACGAGCCATTACTGGCGGATTATTTTTTCAAGCAATTTCCGGAGCACAGCCCGGAAGTTGTAGCGATAGAACCGCACAAGCACTGGATGCTCACTAAAGAATGGGCCGGCAAACCACCAGATGGCGGGCACGATTGGCAAACAGTTCTGCACACATTGGCAGAGATGCAGAAAAGATGCCTCGCCGACAAGGAAGCACTTCTGGAATTGGGGTGCAGAGATCGGCGACTGGAATTGCTGCCGTCACTTCTCGAGCCGGTCGTAGGAGAGTTGCAAGATGATGAGAAACGAAAACTCTATGGTGTCAATCAAGAAGAGGCGGCGGAACTGACGCGAAGAATAAAACGCCTACCCGAGCTGTGCGCCAAGTTGGCTTCCTTCGGAATCGAAGAAACATTGCTGCATGGTGACCTCTGGGGCAGCAATGTAATTATGCGCGATGAGCTTTCCGGAAAGTCTCCCGTCATTTTTGACTGGACAGATGCTGCATTCACGCATCCTTTCTTCGACATCTACATGCTCACTACAGCGGAGACTGATGATGCAAAACGCAAAGAAGAGCTGCAGGCACACATGAACGTTTGGGGTGCAAAGTATGCACCATTTGTGGTGCAGGAAGCGCTCGATTGCTCGATGCAAGTTGCTCCCTTCTATTACGTGATTGCATTCCGTACTGTGGAGATTAACGCACCGCCATGCTCTCGCTGGGAACTTTCATACCTGCTCGAGCGCTTCGTGCGCAAGATTTTGGTTGGTGAGGCGTAATGACAGAAGCGAGCGTAGCCACGCTGACGGAAGAGCGCATCAATTGGAAAGAAGTTCTTCCCGTCCTACTAATTGCGGGGCTCGGCTTCATGGTTGACGTCTACGATGTAATCATCTTCGCCATCGTTCGCATCTCGAGCCTGGAAAGCATCGGCGTCCCCAAAGCACAGCTTCTGCCAACCGGCGTGTTCCTTCTCGACATGCAACTGGCAGGAATGGTGGTGGGTGGATTCATCTGGGGCGTAGTTGGCGACAAAAAAGGTCGTCGCGCTGCACTGTTTGGATCTATCATTTTGTACTCTCTTGCAAATCTGTTGAATGCTGCAGTGCATCATGTTGAATTGTACGCGGCCCTGCGCTTTATCGCAGGCATCGGATTGGCAGGCGAGATAGGCGCAGCGATGACAATCGCCGCCGAAGTGATGCCCGCAAAACATCGCGCATATGGCACTGCCATTGTTGCCGGAATGGGAGTTTTTGGCTCGATCATAGCCAGTGCAGTAGGGGATCTGATGCCGTGGCGCGCAGCATATGTCACGTGCGGTGTGCTCGGGTTCTTGCTGATGTTGGTTCGCTTGCAAATGAAAGAAACTGTTCATTTCAACAAAATAAAAGATGACAGTCAGATAGAACGCGGAAGTTTGCGGCTATTTTTTTCCAGCCCGGAAAGAATCATCAGGGCTCTTCGCTGCGTGTTGGCAGCTGTTCCAATCTGGTTCGTATTCGGTGTGCTGATATCCTTCGCACCAGAAGTGGCAGGTGCTCATGGCGCCGTAGGTGCTGTCAGCATCGCCCAAGTAGCGCTGGTTTATTCATTCGGAGAGACAACGGGCGAGGTAGGCAGCGGCATTGTCAGTCAGCTGCTAAAGAGCCGGCGCAAAACGATGATGCTGTTTGTTGCAGGCTCTACGCTATGCACCATAATTCTTTTTACCGCACCCGCATCTATGTATTCCTGGATATGCTTCCCGCTCGGTATATTTGTCGGAGTCTGGTCAGTCGTAGTCACATCGGCGGCAGAACAGTTTGGTACGAATCTTCGCTCGACTGCAACTACGCTGGTACCGAATATGGTACGCGCCTCAGCTATTCCAATTACAACTGGGTTTAGCTATTTGTCCATTTACATCGGTGCATCTAAAGCAGCATGCCTGATTGGAATGGTTTGTTATGCCCTGGCGTTTTACTCAATCAGTAGAATGCCTGAGACATTTGGCCGCGAACTCGACTTCGTTGAGAGCTAGGAATTAGCAGTGTATTCTAGAGAATTAAATTCATTTTTTAATGTCGTTTAGACCTGCCGCATCCTTGGAATAGATAATACTGACCAACTGAGGTGTTGCCAATGGGTATGCGTGCTCACTACTTGCAGCTCGACAGCGACGACATAGATCAAATTCTGGCAAAAAAAAGCGCGGCCGGAGAAATAATGATGGGCGCCATGACCGGCGGCGCAAATATGCAAGACGTTTTCAAAGCGCTGGGAGTCAAGAACTCAGACCTGAAAGCACTGGAGAAGATGATTGGTCCAATACCTTCCTCAATGAAGGGTTCTCCCAGCGCTACCGCACAAAAGAAGCGCCCAGATCTGGCAATCGAAAAGAGCTGGCAAGCAATTCACTTCGTCCTCAACGGAGACCCATGGAAGGGGCGGGGACTGCTGTTCAATGCGGTTCTAGGCGGAACGGAAATTGGCGAAGACTTGGGCTATGGTCCACCTCGGTATTTGGACCCGTTTAAGGTCGTGCAAACCTCAACTGCCCTCGATCGCATTTCAGACGAAGAGTTCAAGAAAAAGGCAAGTGCGGCAGACTTCGCCGGCAAAGACATCTATGTCTATGGCGATCGCCTCTCCCCCGGCGATCTTGAAGAACTCATTCATTTTTTCGGTCAAATACGTGCGTTCTTTCGCGCCGCAGCCGACAAAGGCAATGGCATACTGCTCGGCATCATCTGAGTTATGGAAAAGGAAAAGGAATTATCACGTAAGACGCAGGATGCAATCGATGCGCACGTAAAGCGCAATCCTGACAAGGCAGAAAAAATCTGGCTAGACGCAGTTAAGTTTGGCACCAAGCACAAACTGATTGTTGCTCTGGTCAAAGAAGCAATTGCTTTCGGCGATAAGCAATCACTGTATGGTGATTTTGATAAAGCTGCTGCCAAATTTGATTTGGCTATGTCCATCGCCAATTCCAACGGCGCCGTGCCACCATCTGCAATGGCGGTACTTTATGCAAAAGCTGCCACAAATCAAACAAACTTTGATGAAAAGTTGGCGGTCAAGAATTTTGCGATTGCGGTCGAAAGCTTCGAAGCTGCAAGCGATCGCAATGAGCTCGAATATGCCGATTGCCTCCACCAATATGGCCGCACGCTGGCAAGAATGAAAGCACTTCCTCAATCTCTGGATGTGCACCAAAAGGCATTAAAGGCGTATTCTAAGGTCTCAACCTTACATCCAACCGATCTGGAAAACCGCATCAAAACGTTGAGGCATTTGATGCTCGGGACGCCGGAATTGGCGCGAGGAGCAGAGCGAGAAGAGCTTCGAAAGAAAGCAAATGCGATGCTAGGCTTGACGGATCTCACTGAAACGCCTTCGCTAAAGGACGCTCTTTCAGCCATGCACGATGAAGGGCTTGAAACATCTCTGACACTGCAAGAAGCGGAGAAGCTTGCTCCTGAGCGAGACGAAAATGAATCAGATGGTTGCTGGCGCCTACTTGCAGCATTGAGGGCTCGCTTTGAAGCGCACGAGGATTGGAGTTTGCGCCCGACGGACAGCATAATTGTTTATCCCATGCCATTCGGCATTGAGGAAGTTCAAGATTGTTTTGATTACTTCTGCAAGAGAGCCGGTGAAAAACCATGGTTCAAAGTGATTGCCGCAAGCGATTCGATTTTTGAACCTCTGACGGTTGAAACAGGCGATGCAAGAAGCATTATCATTGACAAATACGGCGAGGTTTCAGATATCGTCCAACTGATCAACCAGTGGCTCGAAGAGAAAGACGACCGCAGGCGCTTTTTCACTCTAGATGGCGCTGAAGATGAGGGAGTATATTATCTTATGTCTGTGGATACGCAAGAGCGTCTTGCCACAAAGAGTGTCCTTCCTTTTATATATTAGAAATCGCGGCAGTAATGTTAGAGCGCAAAAATACAGTCGAAGTCGTGGCAGTGATTATGGTCGTAGAGCGTCGGGTTTTGCTCGTGCGCAAAGCCAGTACGACCAGATTTATGCTGCCAGGCGGCAAGCGCAATCCCGGTGAGGATGATATATCCTGCTGTGTGCGGGAGATTCGTGAAGAATTGAATTTGGAATTGCAGCCGGAAAAACTGCAAGCTCTGGGCATTCATCGAGAGGAAGCAGCTAATGAGCCCGATACAACTGTAGTCGCCGCTGTTTATGAATATGTAGGAACCCTGGGAGAACCAACAGTTTCGGCCGAAATCGCCGAAATGAAATGGTTAGACCTGGAGGAAAAGCAAAAGGAAGAGGCTCATCTGGCACCATTGTTACTAAAGATGCTTCCCTATATTAGAAGTTCGACTGCTCACAGCATTGGCTCGATAAAATACTGCAACAACACCTGAGCAGCTTGAGGAATTTTAGATGACTATTGCAATCACCACGCCGACTGGCCAAATTGGCAGTCGCGTCGCTAAACGACTACTGGAAGCAGGAGAGGACATCCTCCTACTGGCCCGCTCCCCTGAAAAACTCAGCCCCGACCTGACCAGCAACGCAAAGGTGGCCAAGGGTTCTCTACTGGACCAAGAATTTCTGGCAAATGCGACAAAATCAGCAAAAGCGCTCTTTATTGTCATACCGCCGGACATGCAAGCCGAAGATGCACCGGCACACTATGCCAAATACGCCAAGATTGCAGCCAATGTTGTTGCCGCAAATAAGATACCTTATGTTGTGACAATATCCAGCTTTCCGGCACACTTGCCTGCCGCGGGTTTTGCCCACTGCCTCAGACAGCTGGAAGTGGCAATCGATGATGTGGCGGAGAATTCGCTGCACCTGCGACCAGGCTATTTCTTCGAAAACCTGCTGCATCAATTGCCTGCGATTCAGCGCGACGGGCGCATTTACCAGCCCTTCACCAAGAATATGCCGATGAGCGGAATATGCACCGATGATATCGGCGACTGCGCCGCAGGCAAGCTCAAAGACCTCAGCTGGCACGGCAGTAATAAGATCGAACTCTTCGGACCGGAAGAGCTCACCGGAGCGGCTATGGCATCAGCAATGAGCAAAGCCCTGGGCAGACCGATTGAGTACGTCGAAGTGCCGGAAGAAGCCGCCAGAAAAGCTTGGCTCGCGAATGGAGCCAGTGAGAGTATTACCGATATGTTCCTGGAGATGGTCGCCCTGTTCAAAAAACACGGAGACAATCTGCCGCACGACCCTGCTGCAAGTAAGGAAAGAACCAACACAACCATTGAGACGTGGGCAATGACAGCCGTAAAAGCGGCGACAGCGGCGAAGGTCTAAAACCCGAAGGCCGTCAATTGATACACAATAGACTTTGGCAACAAATAGGTTGGGAACCCCGGATTAGACACAAGCGAGGGTCCACATGAGCCAGCACGAACCGGAAAAGCAGACAGTAGCACTTAGTGATTTGGATTCTGGTATCAAAATTTTTCCTTCCGCGTTCGAGGGCGAGTCATATGAGTATGGCTGCATACTTGCCGCCGATGATCAGTTCTACAGCCTTTATGTTCAATATTTGCTTTTGGTGACACTGCATGTAAAACACTTGGTGGAATTCAGACCGAACCTAATGAACAGGGCAGGCCAAGTTTTAAACGGAAGGAGTAAGAAGACCGTCGAAATAATGTGGTGCGCGCTGAGTATATTTACGGAGAAATTTTTCAAAGAAAAGGCGCTATTCCACTCATGGACTGCACAAGACAAGAATGAGATGAAGCTTCAATGGTTAGAGTTCTTGGCGCTGGCATTTGTGCCAACCACTTCCGCCAGAAGGTTGGAAAAATCAGTCATTGACGCGTGGGTGAATAAATTCACCGGACTAAATAAGCGAGCCGATGGACCGCTCAATACATGTGGTCTCTGCACGTCCAAGTGTCAATATCATTACGAGGTTACTGCATTCATAAATCATTCGACAATGCAGAGTGATTTCGATATCAAAATAACGAAACAGGAATTACCAAAGGATGAGCTAATCGCTTATTTTTTAGCTTTGCAAACGATTCGGCTAACAGGGGAGTGGGCGTTAGACCTGTCATACTGCCTTGGCGCCCATTTGCTTGAATCTCAAAAATTGACATCGGACGACAAGCTGACATTAATGCACAAGGTTCGAACACGCATCGATGAACAGAGCAAAACTCCGCCTATGCCCGCCGCAGAGACTCGAAGACTAATGCTGGAAGTTATTGTGAAACAAGCATTAATCGGTGCTGACTGGCGTCAGCTTTGTGCGGGAGTGATGCAGGTGAATGGGATCACTCCAGAAGAAGTTGAAGCCGAACTTTCAGCGCGGAAGAACTGACAGCCGGTTAATTGCGATTACCGAACACACTTCTCAGCTTAGCGAATAAGCCAACGTTTCAATGTCAGCTGTATACTGTGCATCGACTTTGGAGAAGATTTTATGGACAGAAATAAGATCTGGATGTTGACTGGGATTCTCTTGGTAGTTTCCCACGCGGCTACGCCGGCAACTCTGAGCAAAACAATTGAAGAGGCGAATAACGAATTGCGCGATGCTAAGCCCTATGGCCGGTATATGCACGCAGCTGAAATCGCTGATAAGCAGGGAAACAATGCTGAGGCGGAAAAAAACTTTTCTGCGGCGATGCAAGAAGCAGAGAAATTGAGTGCAATTGAAAAGCCGAAGAAATCGGTGCTCAGCATGGTGGGTCTGGCTAAAGTTTATTCTAGAGAAGGCAAGAATGCTGATGCAGAGGCGATGTTCAAACGTGCATTGGCAATAGCCGAAAAACCGCTGCCGGTAGACACGCAAGAATCTGCTGTACTGGCCAAACTGAATCTTCCTGTTTCGAATGCTGGCTCAAATTTGATGTTGACCACTGTTCTCTTTCACTATGCTGAATTTCTTCGAAAAACTGGTCGCGCAGCCGAAGCCGACAAGATGGATGCACGAAGCAAAGCATACCGAGAGAAGTTTTTGCGATAAGTAAGCCACAGGTCACAACTATCTGACCGCAAGAATATGGGGTTTAACCTGGATTAATTGCTCCCTGAATTGATTGTGTTTTAAACATTACCAAGCGGGAAGAATTGATTTAACCGTTACTGCAGGAGACCGCCATGAACCCAGTCACGAATTTCGAACACATTGAAAAAGTACAGGACGATAATCAAGAGAGAATACTGGGTCTTCCCGGGGTTAATGGATTTCACATTGGCAGAAAAACGATTGGCGGAAATGTCACGGATATAGTTGCAATCGTTGTTCATGTCGACAAGAAGATCCCTGCCGACGAATTGGATTCAAAGGAACTCATAGAGCAGAGTATCGACGGAGTCCCTACCGACGTCGTGGTCAGCGGCCGCATGACTTATCGGGTCATGAGAAAAGAGGCGCTGCCAACCAAAGCGGAGGCTGCTTCAGAAACAAAAGTCGAACCATCAATGGATGCGTATTGGTACAGGCCGATAGTGGGCGGCTGTCTGATAGCCGCCACCGATATGCCACTTGTGGGAACCTTAGGTGGCTTTGTTAAGGATGCAGAGAAAACTTATCTTCTAAGCTGCCAGCACATATTGGGCCAAATTGGGCACCAGGTGTACCAGCCTGTCGAAAGCGAAGGTAACTTCATTGCCACAGTTTCAAATTCTGCCAATACTCCCGAAATCGATTGCGGAATTGCAGAATTAGATTCCTCCATTGATTGGACAAACTATATTCTAGACTTCGGGCCAATTCAAGGAACTCGTATTTTGCCGCCAAATGTAATGATTAGCGATCACTATGAGGTTCAGAAGAGAGGCATAACAACTGGACAAACATTCGGATTCATCTGGGGCTATCGTTACACCGGCATACTCGAAAATGGAAGTAGCGTCAAAAACCAATTATTAGTCAGACCTTTGAGTATAAACTCAAGATTTTCGGACGCGGGGGACTCTGGCTCTTTCGTTGTTAACGACCAGTACGAAGCAATTGGTTTGCTAATTGGTGGGTTTGACGATGGTCATGATACCACTGCAGTAACTCCAATCGACAGAGTCCTTTCTGCGATGAATGTGAGCATAGTTATTGATAATAACCCGCCGCTCTATGTGGTTCACCGTGGCAGTGGTTCCGAAAATGCCTGTTATCAAACTACCCTAGAGGGAGAAGGTACTTGGTCACCAGATGTTCACCTCAACATAGGCGCCATCTGGCCGCCAACATTGGTGACATACAAGAACGGCATTTTTAACCTGAGACAAGATGCTGAGGAAACTTGGGGTGGCGGAAAGCTAATGTGCTGCAGATTTGGAAGTGGCGCATGGGGCCAGGACATTTGGCTCGGTGCCGGTACTTGGCTGGCGCCGGGCGCGGCGTCTTATCATGGGAAGTTGTACTGCATTCACCATGAAAGCGATAAGAACGGCGATAACATGTTCCTCATGACATACGATGGCACAAGCTGGACCGGTGATGATCACCTGCCATTTGGCTGCGCTTTAGCACCAGCATTGGTGCCGTGGAGAGGATTGCTGCATTGTTTTCACGCAGGGGGTAGTGATCGAAGTATTTGGTGGACATGCTTCAATGGAACTACCTGGTCACCAGACACGCAACTGGCCCCCACCAGCGATCCTTACAATTATTACAAAAGCTCTTTTACACCGACAGTAGTGTCATTTCAAAATAAACTTTATTGCTTTCATCTGGGAGAAGACTGGTATACCGACAACCTTTGGTGTTTCACTTTTGACGGAAGTACTTGGTCTGTTGATGCCGATCTGGGTGCCGGCTCAACACTCGGACCAAGTGCAATAGTGCAAGATGGAGTTTTGCGAATTTTACATGAAGGTCACGACGGTAGTGGACAACTTTGGCAAATAACGTTTGACGGAACAACCTGGGTCGGCGATACACCGGTCAACAATGTTGGAACAAGTGGAGCACCAGGTTTGGCGTTTGTGCCTACCTTCCGGCGCACTCCGTCTGGAAATTGACGCGCCAGGCGAGAGTATAGGTGAGTGGACTTTTCCAGCCCATGCTCGAATGACAAGAATGCATCCTGGACGATGGACTCTAGCTAATCTCTTGAGCTATCGGTTGAATTACCGATGTTCGAATGTCGTCCAGCCTTTTGCGGAATCAAAAGGAGGCAAACAATCATGAGGATTGAGAAAACAACGGAGCAAGATATGTCGTTGATTCCGAGTCCTCCATGACTAATAGGCTTATCCAGGGAGTTTGCGACTGTCGCGCCGAGTGGCCGTGTGAGAATAAATGCGGCCCAAAAGAGTGCGACACGAGAGATGCGCGTAAAGTAAAACAGGGCACCTAAAACAGCCAGCAATCCCGCAATCAGAAGTGCGCTCCCGTTGTACCCAAGACCGGAGCTGTCTGCCATCCAATCGCCTAAGGCTGTCCCCAGAGTCTGTGAAAACATAATCGTCGCCCAATAAAAGCATTCAGTTTTAGGCGACACGATGCTGTTGATATCGACAGATCCCAGACACTTGTACCAGAGTCCGAGCGTCAACATAACAAGCGTGAAAAGTGACAATGAGCCGCCCATATAGCCGATACCGAGTGAGCGATCGCAGAAATCGGCGAGCGTGGTTCCGGCAAGTGTTGTCAGAGTAATTACCGCCCAGTACAAGAATCGATGAAAATGCTTCGACTTTATTTGTGCGGTCACGGCAATAATGAGTGGAACCGCGAAAATCAATGTTCCCATCGAATAACCCAGTCCCATAGTCATGGTTACGGCATTGCCGCCGACCTCGCCGAGCGTTGTCGCAATGATCTTGATTGCCCAAAATCCAAGAGTGACTTCAGGTACTTTTGTTGAGCCAATATTGGTCGTTTTAGTCATGGGTTCCAGAACTTTCTGCTGACTCACTATCACTCCCCCTATCTCGATGCAAATTGCTGCATCGACGTCAGCAAACACTCAACAGTTCCCAAGCTGGGGAGGCTTCCTGTAGTTTTTCGCACAGGAGTATGCAAAACTCTATTCTAGCTCTCAAGTGGCGGCGACAGGCCAAGCCTGTCCGTAATTGGTAATGCCGAATGAAAACACTGTTTATCGTGACTGCTGTGCTCGAAGCGGGCGTCGGTGTAGCAATTCTTTGTTGCCCATCAGAGACCATTTCGATGCTTCTGGGTTCTCCCCTCACCACTCCTGCGGCGATGGTGTTGGGACGCATTGGCGGAACGGCACTCTTAACTCTTGGTGTTGCGAACTGGCTCGCTCAATTTGATTCGCAAAGCCGCGCGGCCAGAGGTTTAGCCACTGCAATGGCGGTCTACAATTTGGGTGCTACGGTCATCCTCGCCGTGGCAGGCTGCCAGCTATCGGTAGGCTTCGCCTTATGGCCAGTGGTAATACTGCATGCGGGTATGTTTGCCTGGTGCGTCGTAAGCTTGGTGTTTAAACCATCCGCCAAATCAGAATAAAGTTCCCCATGACATAACCAATGAGCGATAATACATGCTCGCCGCAAAAGCGGGGATGTAAAGCCGGTCAGTTTATGCGAGGGCAAATAATGAAATCGATCTTGAAGGGCATGAGCCGAGTTCAAGCATGGTCTGTGGCCCTGGCGCTGATCACGGCGGGCACATTACCAATCCATTCGGCATGCGCCGATCAAGTCTCTGCCGACACGATGGACCGGACAACATTACCGATCAAAGAGCCAACTTACCCTCACTCCACGATTTTGGACGCAAGAAACGCCACTCCGCCACCGGCCTTTCAGGTGAAGGCCCCCGCCGGTGCGCCAAACGTATTGATCGTGCTGATTGATGACATGGGTTTTGGGCAACCAAGCGCATTTGGCGGACCAGTTCACATGCCCAATTTGGAAAAGTTGGTCAACAATGGACTTCGCTACAACGACTTCCATACGACGGCACTTTGTTCTCCATCTCGCGCAGCGCTGCTCACCGGACGCAATCATCACACCTGCAACATGGGATCGATTACAGAGATAGCCACCTCGTTTCCCGGTCAAACAGGCAAACGTCCAAACAGTGTGGCACCACTTCCAGAAATGCTCAGAATGAATGGCTACGCCACTGCCGCATTCGGCAAGGCGCATGAGACAGCAGTTTGGGAAGTCAGTCCGTCAGGACCTACCGATCGATTTCCCACGCGATCCGGTTTTGATAAATTCTATGGCTTCATCGGTGGCGAAGCAAATCAATGGTCGCCTACTATCTATGATGGACTCAATCAAGTCGAGGTACCAAAAGATCCCAAATATCACCTGATACCAGATATGACAAAACACGCCATCAACTGGATGGGATCTGTGAAGTCACTGACGCCCGAAAAGCCGTTCTTCATTTACTATGCTCCAGGCGGCACGCACGCACCGCATCATGTACCTGCAGAATGGATCGCAAAATACAAAGGCAAATTCGATCAGGGCTGGGACAAAGTGCGCGAAGAGACACTGGCAAGACAAAAAAAGCTTGGCATGGTCCCGCAAGAGACAGAGCTGGCGCCGAAGCCTGAAGCGATAAAAGATTGGGACAAATTGACAGCTGATGAGAAAAAACTCTTCGCACATCAAATGGAAGTATTTGCCGCTTATGGAGAGTACACCGATCACTATGCCGGCGAGTTGATTCGTGCAATTGAGAAAACGGGACAATTAGACAACACGCTCATCTTCTATATTGCCGGTGACAATGGTGCCAGCGCTGAAGGCGGCTTTAACGGTCTGTACAACGAAATGAGTTATTTCAATGGCGTGCCGGAAAGCATTGACGATGTGCTCAAACATTATGACGACCTCGGCGGACCGAAGTCCTATGGCCACTATGCTGCCGGCTGGGCAGTAGCTGGAGACACTCCTTTTACCTGGACAAAGCAAATAGCTTCAGATTATGGCGGCACGAAAAACGGCATGGCCGTACAGTGGCCGAAGGGCATCAAGGCAAAAGGTGAGCTGCGTTCGCAGTTCCATCATCTCATTGATATAACTCCGACTATCTTGGAAGCAGCAGGACTACCTGAGCCGAAGGTGGTGAACAGCACTGTGCAAACCCCCATTGAAGGGGGGAGCATGATTTATACATTTAACGACGCCAAAGCTAAGAGCCATCACATCACTCAGTATTTTGAAATTTTGGCCAATCGAGCAATTTATCACGAAGGTTGGCTGGCAGGCACCGTCCACAAAGCGCCCTGGGAAGGCAAAGTGCGAGCGCCTCTTACCGACGACAAGTGGGAGCTCTATGACACGACGAAAGACTTCAGCCTGAAAAACGACTTGTCTGAAAAGATGCCGGACAAGCTCAAAGAGATGCAAGAGCTCTTCATGAAAGAAGGCGTCAAATACAGCGTTTTGCCGCTGGACGATCGCTCACTTGAACGTTTTAACGCCGCACTCGTGGGACGTCCGGATTTAATGGGCGGACGAACTTCGCTGACACTTTATGATGGAATGAAGGGAATGTCGGAGAACGCATTCATCGACTTGAAGAATCGCTCTTTCTCAATTGTCGCCGAAGTCGAGATTCCAGCTGGTGGCGCTGACGGTGCGCTGCTGGCTCAAGCCGGACGTTTTGGAGGATGGAGTCTCTATCTGAAAGATGGCAAGCCTAATTACACCTACAACTGGCTGGGGCAAAAACAATTCACAATCGCTGCCTCTAAACCCATTTCACCCGGTGCGGCGACGATTCGCTTTGATTTTGCATACGATGGCGGCGGTGCCGGCAAAGGTGGCACCGGCACAATTACTGTAAACGGTGAGCGTGTTGCACAGGGTCGAATCGACCAGACCGAAGCAGTCATCTTCTCTGCTGATGAGGGTGCCGACGTCGGTTGCGATCTGGGTACCACAGTCGCCGACTATCCGGGTCCATTCAAATTCACAGGAAACATTTCCAAAGTAACAGTCGATGTAAAGGCGACAAATACCACAGATACAGCCGCGAGCCAAAAGATCCGTCACGAAGGTAAGATAAAGAAAGGGCTATCAGATTAATCTCGTTGCGCCGTCTGAACAATCAAAGTCTCAACCTTCAGTTAGCATTGCTGCCGTCTCGCCAACCGGCACGCTCTGCTGAATCTTCGGTAACCTAAAGCTCAGCAAGCAAGCCACGAGCATGCACCCGGCGCCAAGCATATAAGGGCTGCTGGCGCCCATCGCATCAAAAAGAAATCCGCCAGCCACCGGTCCAAGAATGCGCCCCAGCGTCGACATCGACTGCCCAATTCCCAGCACTCCACCTGTTTCATCCCTGGGAGCGAGCTTCGAAAGCAAGCTGCTGTTAGCTGGATTGTTTATCCCAGAGCCAGTTGCCAGAATAATCAGCGCAATACACAGAACAAGCAAACTATGAGTGATCGGAGTCAAGATCAATCCGACGGTAATCAAGGCAGTGCCAACGGAAATAAGTGACGCATCCGGATATTTCTTGCCGATTCGCCGAATCAAAACGCCCTGAATAAGCGCCATCACAAGCCCAAGCCCCGTAAACAGATAACTATTTTGCATCATCGAAAAGTTGTAATACTGATTGGTCAGCAATACCAGCGTTGTCTCCATGTTGGCAAAAGCAAACGTCGAGATGAAAATGATGAACAACGAGAGCGTAAACTTCTTATTGCCGACAGTGCTGAAATAGAAGTCGGCACCGTGAGCAAAGGGATTATGTGCGCTGTCTTTGCGCTTCTCCGGCTCCGGCAGACAGGTCGCCGTAAAGATCAAATCAACGATGCTGAATCCTGCGGCAATGAATCCCAGTATGTTTGGCTGAACACCAAAATAGCTGGCAATGCCGGCGATGGCGGGGCCAAGTACAAAACCCAATCCGAATGCTGCGCCGATCATGCCCATTCCCTGAGAGCGATTCTCTTCAGGAGTGACATCGGCTATGTATGCCTGCGCAACCGCCAGGTTGGCATTTCCAAAACCTGCCACTATTCGTGACAGAAATAGCATCGGCAACGAAGCGGCAAAGCCCCAAATTGTGTAGCCAATAGCTGAAGTGACAAGACTTATCATCAGCACGGGGCGGCGGCCGATTCTATCGGATAAGCGCCCCCACATCGGCGCAAAAAAGAATTGCATCAACGAGTAAGACATGAGCAAAAGCCCGATTGTCAAACCGCTGGCACCGAACTGTTTTGCGTATAGCGGCAAGAGCGGAATGATGATGCCAAATCCGATCAAGTCGATAAATACAGTGAGAAACATAAGGCCAAGAGCCATGTGCATCTTGCGCTTTTGACCGCTTGCTTCATTTCCGTTACCGCTTTCGCTCGAATCTCGCTTCATGTTTCCACCAATTCCCAGCCCGTCGCGCCTGCCATTGACAACAAAACCTTGAATTTATCACCTTTTTCATGAGGTTTTGTCATTGCAAAGTGATTTACCATAATATTTAAAGCCCTGCCGCAAATAAATGTTTTGCAATCGAACAGCGAAGCAATATAAGATAATCGACGCGATTGCATACGGTTGAAAAGAATGGTTGTCGTGATCGTGCA
>CAZHEZ010000119.1:0-24219 GCA_964531315.1 uncultured Candidatus Obscuribacterales bacterium
TAAGCAACGCAACAAACGTACATGTTTAGCGTGGAATTATAGCTACAGAAAATACCTTCCCTCGGAAATCAACAGGGTGCAGCTTGGAGTTCCCATGTTCGGGATTTTGCGCCAGAAGCTGTTGATACTGATCCCAAATCATCTTGTTGACGGCTCTGTACTCGTATTTGTTAAATTGACCTCCTCCCCTTCCTGAAGGAAGGAGATTCCGGCTAGGCAAGAACACTTGCCGACACGGAGGGTTCCTGCTTCAAAGAGATTCCCAATGGATTCTCTCCACAGGCTAGCACGGCGAGCCCCGCCGCAAGTATGTTTTGAGCCGCATTGAAATCAGCATTTTCTACATATCCGCATCCAATGCAGCTGAATCTGGCTTGACTTGTTCTATTTTCACTACAGGTATATCCACACTTCGAACACTGAGTACTTGTATTGCGTGGGGGAATTTTGATCAGGATGCCTCCTGTCCAGTTCAACTTGTATTCCAACTGTCTAAAAAATTCCGACCATCCAGGCGGCATCATCACATGCGCGCACCAAAGCTATTAGTTTTCACGCCCCGATCTGCAAACGATTCATCGACCCAATAATTAGGTGACTGAGCCTTCAGTGACAGTGAAGCGCCGGAACTGGATGGTTTTGCCGGTTCATTTCTAGAGGAGACGCTCTGTGGAGTGCTTTGTGCAACTGCCAAACTAAGCAGATCAAGAAATCCGGATATCTTTGATCGAAGTCGAATTGACAACGGAATTTCATACTCGAGCGTCTTCATTGCTCTAGTGGCTTTGATGTAGTCTCTTTCTTTTGGACCTTCCGGTGAAAAGTCGATCACTGCGTGGCTGGACTCGGCTTCAACCGTGATGCGACCGCAATCTTGATCTGCCTGCGCCTCTAGTGTTTCATGCATGTCTTTCAATTCTCCACTGTGGGACCGAGCCTATTTTATGGTCGGATTCGTGGAAAAATAGTGACTGCTTATTGCCTGCCTTAGCCTATACCTATACGCTGTGTGCACCAGGACGGTCAGCTTCTACAACGTATTGAGCTATTGTCCTTACGGGGGAGTCCGGCACCTTCTCACTTTCGATCGCTCGAAGAGCTACCTCCGCTTTTCCTTTGCTCAACTCAACTCTTACATATCCGCGGGCATCTCCATTGACATAATGAATGTGCGGATTTTGCTCGGCCAAACCCAAAGTCTCTTTTTTGGGAGGACCTTGCGAGGAGATTGATGTTCCACAAATTTCTGTGGCGACAACTGGTGCTTGCGGATCGTCAAAATCCAGCTTTAAATCGCAAACCGCGTAGGCGTGCACATCTCCTCCAATCACAATGCTGTTTGAAGATGGTTTGTCCTGAGTGGCCTCAAGCAAACGCCTTCTTGCAGCGGGATAACCGTCCCAGCCATCCGTCCAGAAGGTGCCTCCTCGATGCACCACCTGCGCCATCAGAGTTTGCTGAGCAATTATGTCCCAGGTTGCAGAAGAGTTCTTGAGGCTGTCTTTAAGCCAGTTTTCTTGCTCCCATCCAAGTATTGTCCGGTGTGGATCATTGCGCTCAGGACAATCCTTTATGTAGTTTGAGCCTGCCCTGCCTGGCTTCGGAGAGACCTCATAATCTCTATATTGTCTGTCGTCCAGCACGTGAAAACGAGTCATCCGGCCAAAGTCGTAGGCCTGGTAAATTCGCATATCCGCGTTGTGAGGCGCGCAAGCATCTCGAAGCGGCATATGCTCGTAAAATGCTCTATATGCCGCGGCTCTGCGGGCAAGGAAATTAGTCTCCAGATCTTCAGCACGATCTTTTGCATAATCATTGTCCACTTCATGGTCGTCCCAGGTAACTATCCATGGAAATCGAGCATGACAGAGCTGCAGATCAGGATCTTGCTTGTAACAGGCATATCGATTCCTATATTCATCAAGAGTGTAGACTTCATGCCCTTCGTGCTTACGCACATCATTTTTTCCCCAGGAATGCTCGTAGATGTAGTCGCCGAGAAATATCACCAAATCAAGATCTTCTTGGGCCATGTGCCTTTGCGCTGTGAAATACCCTTGCTCATACATCTGGCATGAAGCGAATGAAAATCGAACTGGGTCTAAAGAATCAGCACTTGGAGCAGTTTGAGTCTGTCCGATGGGGCTGACCGCATCTCCGGCAAAGAATCGATAATAATAGGAGCAAGCCGGTTGCAAACCGTTCGCCTCCACATGAACGCTATGAGCGTAGTGAGGAGAAGCAATTGCTTTGCCGGCTTGGACAATTTTGTGGAAGCCTTCGTCGCGAGCAATTTCCCACTTTACCGCGACAGGCTGCGGGACCAACCCGCCCCCATGAAGAGGATCGGGCGCCAGGCGGGTCCAGAGGACGACACTGTCCGGCAAAGGCGAGCCAGATGCAACTCCGAGACTAAAAGGATTGCCTTTAAAGGTCGGGCGGGCAATGACCGGCTGGCTCATTGCAGTGCCGAATAAAAGAAGGGCGGAACTTTTAATGAAATTTCGTCTGGTAAGCATAGATCTTGCGATTCTACAGGATTTTGAGGTGGTTTCGGGTACAAACGAGCGACTCAGCTCGCTTACCGGCAGCAAAACAATATTTCGTCAGTTTTGGGCGGGGCTGGCTGTGGTGTATTGATAACAGGTTTTGTCACGAATTTTCCACGGTCTTCGCAGAATATCACAGGTGTGTACCCCCGCACGCTTATCGCATCGTTCGTAACCTGAACTCAGGATTTTAATCAGGTACCCTTGAATGCCCGACAAAATACCCGATATAAAAACTGAAGCAAAGATCCTCGCCAGCGAAGCCGCTGCTGGCGGCACACACAAAGCGCTTACCGAAGCCAATGAGTATCTTAAACAGTGGCAGCTAGAAAATCCTGGGCAGAGCCTGCAAGCCGCCAGCCTGATGCTGGCCGAACAGATGCTGCAAAACGGCGGCTTTCCAATCCTTCAGACTGAATTCGGGAAAGCTGACCTCAGCGGCGTCATAGGAAAGGATGAAGCCAGCTTCAAAGACAGCCTTTTGGAATTTCAAAAGCATGCAGCAGATCAGACTGATCCGCGATTTGACCCTATGGGTTATGCTCTGGCCCAAAAGCTGCTCGGCAAACTCGATGCAATAGCCCAAGAAGCAGATCCTCAAGCGAGTTCGAACTTTAACGATAAGGTCGATAGTTACTTCCAGAAGCGCTCTGACAGCATTACTATCGACGGCAAGGGAATTCTATTTCTCGATAAGTCTCAACCACCGGTCGTTTCAGAAATAATGTACACGGATAATACCGGTAAGGTAATTTCCGATGCAAGCGGCAATGCAGTCAACGCCGACATTTCGCGGAACAGCTCTGGAGATATTACCCGCATCCAGACAAATAATGCGGCGCTTGCCAAATTCCTTGACCCAACAGCAAGCGCCGATTCGCAGGGCAACTTCGTCATCAGCCCGGCAAAAGGAATCATTTCCATTGACGGCTCCGGCAATTTCATTAAAACAACTTCCATTGGAAGCGAAGTATTTCAGCTCGACGGCACCATCCTCAAACGTGACGCCAATCAGCTTATTTATGAAATCGACAGAAACGGCATGGCGCCCATCAAAGTAGACAACACATATTTCACAGTGGCCGATGTACTGGGAAGAGCCTACTCGCCTCAGACCAGCGACGCCGATAGAGCCACACTATTACAGCAAGCAAATACACAGATTGCCGCTTACCTCAAAGATAATCCGACAGACTCGACTTTCATGGATAAGGTTATTGCGCAAATGGAACGCAATGGCACTCTTGGAAATGCGCTTCAGGGAATGCTTGCTGGCAATGACGCTCAAGCATGGCGCGACAAAATCAATGGCACCCAGGGCGATTGGTATTTTCATTCAGACAAAGTAAAAGAATACGCCGATAGAGTTGATCCTCTCAATTCGCAAAACGAAGATCTCTACTTTGTCGGGAAGTTGCTGGCTAAAGGTCTTTCGCAGAATTTCGCCGCTATCGATGTCGCCAATCACGGCGGAGGCACTGATGGCTTGCTTGGCGATGACGATATTAGAGTCTGGAATTCCAAAAGCGAAGCTCGCAGTTATGCTGAGGCACTACTAGGCGCAGTGGACACCACAAAGGGTGTCAAAGTATTCGAAGACTTATGTTATGGAAGAAACATTACAAAAGGCGAAGTAACACAAGAGCTTGCAGATCCGACGTTGAGTGCTGAGAACAAGAGACTGCTGCAATACATTTCAGATCACTTCGACCAGATCGCGGGAGAAAACGGCGGCGACCTGAATAGATATGCTCTTCAAAAATACGCAACAGATAATGGCTCGAGCACTGAAATCGCGCTTTACCAAGCAAAGCTTTTGCAGTCCCCCGCTGATGTGACTTCACCATTCACTGTTAAACCCAGTGACATGGATCAAGCCGCACAGCAAATCAGATACTGGAGCGGAATTGACTCGGTTGCTTCTGTCAACAACGCTGATAGCGACAAAATCATCGGCGAAATTCGGAATATGACCGCCGATCAGCGCCGTGCTTTGGAAAGAGCTTACGAAGACCGTTATCACAAGAGCCTGCGCGCCGACTTACAGTGGAAACTGGGAGACCGCTGGTCCGAGCTGGAGATTATTCTCGATACCGAGGACGGCAAGGCCAACGTAGTAGGGCATATTGACGTTGCCCTAGATACCTTAGCCAAAGAAGAGCAAAGAAGACAGCTCTCGGCCGATGAAGGCGGAAATCTTCCCGGACAATCAGATGCGGCCAAAGGCGCAGAAAAAGACCTCCTCGAAGCTATCTCGGTTCTCAATTCGCAGCAACTCGCAGATGTGCGAGCTGATTACTTGGCAAAACACGGCATCACACTGGATCAAGCCCTGGCAAATGCAAGCGGTATCAATGACGCTACCAAACAAGCCGTAAAAATCTATTTAGATGCCGGTGGTGTAGACAAGTTGTCCTTGGATCAACTCAAGGACTTGGCGAAGATCGCAATTCAAAGCCACGATGTACACATGCTGCAAGCAGTCTTTCGCAATACAGGAGACTCGCAATATGACAAGAATGTGGTCAGTGCAAGGTTTAGTTTTACAGACGACGACATAAAGAACGCCTTCTCAGATTCAAATGACCAGGCTCTCGCTCTCGATTACCTGCATTACGGTCACGCGCAGCTACTCACGATAACAAAGCAAGACACTCACTGGTTGCATACCAACAAAGAAGCGATTGTGAGTGCGCTGGAGGGTGCAACGCCGGAAGAGAAGCAAATGTTTACTCGCGGTCGAGACATTGCCATGGGAAGAATCTCCGGTGTCGATCCGAATACTCTTGATGCCAATAGTCCAGACGGCAAGGCTTACCAGTTCTACAAAACACTGCACACCGCATTCACGGGCAGTGGCAGCATTGGCGATGCAGCCGCTTACGATTGGGAAATCAATGGATGGGAATCCAAACTGCTTTACACTGGCAGTACATTTATCAATGATTTCGCCCAAACTCACCACGATGGTGCGCTTGGCTCGGGCGTAGGTTCTTGGACTGACAGCCATGCCATCTACGATGTCTTCAATAAAATGAGCAAGTCCGACTGGGACATGCTTCACGTCGCCGAAAAGGGGCTGTATGAAATCGATCCGCTGACCAACAAGCCGAAGCTGGATCAAAATGGCAAGCCGATTTCTGATCTGACTGCAGATGAACAATCGCAATACAATCAGGGCAAGGCACTCCAGCAGCAAGACCAGTCCAAGCTAACTGATGATCAGAAAAAACTGGTCGCATATGCGCAATCAGTGGACTTCAACACCGATATCGATCATGCACTTGGCGATATTTGGATGAATAACGATGACAGAGCGCGAGTCAATGTACTGCTTTCATTCAAACGGTCCGCACAATCATTCGAAGAGTCTCAAGAAACTCCTGATATTCTCAGCCGCTTGGATCTGTACCATGGCAGTGGCGCATTCGGGACTTACTACAAAGATCGAAATCAATGTATTGATGCCTTACTGAACATGTCGAAAGATCAGCAACAACAATACCGCCAAGGTGAGCAGTTGTTGCGCAGCCTGAATCTTTCCGACAGCGATCTTGCGACCTACAAAGATTGGCTGCACGGTAACGCCTGGGGCGCGCCTGATGCGGTGGCAAAATTGAGTCAGGCAGACCAAACACTGCTCAAATTTGCTGTTCAGATGGATCAAGCGGCAGTCGATGACTTCGACGGCGGAGCCATGCAGACAGCAGCTCGCCGTTATTTAGATCAAATTGCAACAGCACCAGACTCGTCGTTTAAAGACGGAAGACTGGCACCGGATGCAGTGACAAAGTTATTGCAGGATGCGAGCAAAAACGAATCGGCATCGAAGCTCAGCGATGACATTGCCGCAGATCGTGCGGCCGTTCAAACCTGGGTGAATGCCAGTCCTGACAATAAAGAATTGTACAAGCAAATCATGGAGAAGGCTTTAGAGAATTACTCCATTGCCACCCTCTCTGCGACTCCAATGACTTACGACGCTATGGGTACGCCCACAGGCTTGGACTATGTAGATCCAGTCACCAAGAATTCCGACGCGCTAGCTGAGCAAATTTTAGCTGGTTCGCCGCCCCTAACGCTCGATCAAAAGCTAAACATGTCTTCGTCCAAGACGGAAATGTTCACGTCGCTCAAAGCAGCAAGCCAAGACGAACTCATGATGATTGCCTGGGCTTCGACATCTGATCCAAGCGACCCCAGATACAAGGATCTCCAAGCTTATGCCGAGAGTGCCTCAGCACAAGATCCGAAATGGAAAGATGAAGCGAAAGCATTGGAAACCCGCCTCGTTGCGAATCTGGGATCGGACGATCAAAAGCTTTTCCTTGCTTTCGCCCATGACGCTCAATTTGTCACTCCACAAGGTGATGGTGGTGGTGCCAGCGGTGCCGAGGGTGACGCCGGTGGACGACCAGGTGGTACGGACAAACCGACGTTGCAAGTTCCTGAAGCGGTGACAGTCAGAGCTTTTGTACTCGGATATGAGGATGATTCCTCGCTCCGCTCATATCTTCAGTCAGCGACTCCAGAACAAATTAAAGCTCTCAAGGATGCTTATATTGCCGAGTTCGGAACGGACATGCAGGCCGACATATTGAACAAAATCGACTCCAGCCAGCAAAACAAATACATTGACTGGCTTTCGTCGACAAGAATAGACGCCACCGAGGACTTCCTTCGCAAAGAGCATCAAGTCACGTCGAGTTACAGCATCCTCGACGGATTCATGAAATCAAGCTGGGATGGTACACAAGCACAGGCTTACCAGGCACTGGATAACTACGCTGCAAAAGTCGCATCGTTCAATTCCGCATTTGACGCAATGCCGATTGAGACCCAGCGCCAGCTTTCTGAGTCTATGGATGCAGCACTCAAAGCTTATCGCGATTCAAAAGCTGAATTGACAAATCAGCTTGTCGAGCAAACGATCATGCTTGCCACCATGATTGCGACGATGGGTATGTCGGCAGCAGCGATTGAAATGACAATGGCAGCCAAAGCAGCGCTTTTCGCCGCAAGTGCTGCTCTTTTCAAATACGGTGCCACTTCTGCTCTCGAAGGAAGTGACTTCGACGGCAGCGGCGAAAACACCATAAAACTTCTCGTCACAGGCGCGTTTTCTGGCGCCTTTGCAGCAGTCACACCGGAGAACTTCCTTGAGTTTGGCGGCCAAGCCGCACAAGCATTGGGCATTGATGGTTTGGTCAGCTTTGGACAGCATGCCACAGACGAGATCATTGAGGGTACTCTTAAGTCGGTGTTAGAAAAAGCTGGTGTCAGCGAATTGACAGATCTGGTCGATGAAAAGGCTGCAGCAGAAATAAAAGAAGTACTTGACGAACGCATTGGTGCCTTGGTCAGACAATCAATTGCCACTGGAAAAGACGTGGACGCAAATATGGTGCAAGCTACGCTCGCCAAAGTACTTGAAGAAAGTCCGGAATTAGCACAAGTGCTGAAGGCCCAGCCGGAATTGGGAGAAACTCTGCTCAGCGGTCTAAAGAATGGCTTCGCCGACTACCAGCCAGAGGTTGCAAACAAAGTACTAAATTTCGTGCAGCAACAAGCTAGAGGACTAGCTGGTGGTCAGGTGACGGTCCAGGTTACCACAACCATCTCCACGACCGTCAATTACCTGATGGAGAAGATGTTCAAAGGACAGCCGGTCAAATTCGACGAACTGCTGCACCAAGTATTGGAAGCCGACAAGAACTCAATCGGCACTGCCTTTGTATTCCACTTTGGTATGCAAGCAATTACCAACTGGGTGCCGTCCCTCGGGATGAAGGGGCTGGCCAAGTTCGTCGAAACTATTCAAGGAACATCCGCTGATACAAATGCTGTTGCCACCGGAGAGACAACTGGCATTCAGACGGACACAATTGATACAACTGCAGATAAGACGAACACCCAGTCTGCAACCAACCCAACCGACAATCAGACAGCGACGAGTTCCGACAAGACGGACGCTGTCACATACAAGCCCACTGATGGGCAGACTTTCGACAATACCGTCCTGACTAAACAGACTGTTGATGCCAATGGCGTAGCCCCGGAAACAGTGCATATTGTAGTACCCGGCGAATCACAACTTGAAGTTGCTGCTACGAACGAAATCGTGACGACAGATAACGGCACTCAGTACATACTTGCTAAAGAAACAGAAACAGGCGAAACACACTGGTACGAACTCGCTGCTGCCGATGCCAAAACAGAGGCACAAGTTAGTGCTGAACTCGGTCAGAATCAGGATGCAGCAAACACAGTTCTAACGCTGAAAGACACACCGGTCACTGATCCTACACTAGTGGCAGAGCTTAACGCTGGCGAAACTGGCGGCAAGGCAAGCACGGTTGAGCCAAGTACCGTTGCGGCAAGCACCGCTGACAACAGCATGGATGCAAACGCTCTTGAGAAACCACCTGCTGCGATGCCAGAGATTAAGTGGATTCAGGACACGCAGGTTGCTGCAGATTCTGTATTTGCAAACCCAACAGAGGACACTGTAACTACCAAACTCACCGAAAATGGAGGCGTTGGTGGTTTTGACGACACAATTCGTGAGATAGCGAAGTCCGCTTATGGAGACGGTAGCGACAAGCAGGTAGAGCAGCTTCTCCAAGATCCAGCATACAAGTACGTTAAAGACGCTGTCATTGATGGCGTAATCAATCATGAAATATTGACTGGTGAAGCACCACAGCCCGGAGACTTGGTATTCACCGTTAAGGACGGCAAACTGACGATAAATAGCGCGGCAGAGTCGCCGACTGCAGTACAAGCAATACAGCTGGGAGCCGGCTCGCCCGAAACGATGAATCTGATCATTGCCTCAGCATTACGCGACAATTTCACTTTGCCGGAACAGACCATCGAAAAACTCAGTGCAAGCCTTCGCGCACCAGATGCGTTTGAAAAGCAGCTTGCAAACGAAGGTTACACACCGGCAGAGATAAAAGCAATCGTAGACCGAGCCAACACGGTCTGGCAAACTGGGCAGCTGCCGCAAAACGATGCGATCGCAAATCCGATGGAAATGGCGGTCGCCATAACCATGCCACCCACGGCTCAAGCTGCGGCGACACCAGTCCTTGCGCTTGCAACACCATTAGACGTGGTCGCCCCAATCGACGCGACACGTCCGATGGGCGCGCAAACGACGTCTTTCGATGGACCAGTGCTGCGTGACGTACAACCTATTGAGCCTTTGGATCAACTCTTTGGAAACAACAAGCCTCAAGGCACAGGAGATGTGAATGAAGGCGGCAATGGAGGAAATGGTAACAGTGGCGATGGCACCAGAAACCGTCCGGCAGTGTACGGCGGTGACGATTCGAAGCCAACAACAAGCAATGCAGATAACCAGATAACGAGGCGTCAGGGAGGTTTCGGTACCAATGACACTTCCCTGGCCAAAGGTGGCATAGACCAGGGCCTTGGAATTAACCCGGATTTTGTTCACGACCCTAGATTCATTGCGAAGCTGGGCGCTGATGTATCGGCAGCTCAGCTCGATCAATTTATAAAGTTGGCGCCATCATTTGTGGGTTTCGGCAATATTGATATGGCTGCAATTGACCGCCTGGCAGGGCAAACTGGTTTGCCCAGAGAAACGGTCATTTTCCTTTTGCGTGAAACCGCGCCAACAATCAGACTAGATCTGACCGGAATTGTTGACGATTCAGTTCAAAGTAGCTCTACTTCTCAGCTATCCGGAGGGCAAGGTACTAACACTACCAGTAATACCACTGCACTTGACGTTCCTGGAAGCGATGGTACATCGGGTGGTGGTGGTGAAGATGGCGCTTCCTCAGCGGCAACTCAGAGCGGCGCCACTACCGACCCGGCTAATGCGGCCTCCTCAAATGATCCGTCCACTTCTGCAGATCCGGATCCATCCGTACTCCCATCCAACGCTAAAATTGGCAATCAACCTGCTGATGCTACTGTCGATTCACAAAATGCGAATGAAGGGCAAAACTCGACTCTGATTTCTTCAAGTTCAGATCGCACCGGCCTTCAGCAAAGCAAGATCGACTTGGGCTCAAATCCTGACAAGTTGCAGCCCGGAAATAGCGAAGAGGAGATGTATTGGGCGACTGCGACAAACGGTGATGAATCTACAGAAGTAATTTTCCACACAAATCGTGGCGAGCAAGATGTAAGCGCCTATGAGAGGAGAATGAACAACGAGGTCACGGCTTCCGACCTCATTACGGACAAACTGTTCCAGGCCTTTCCACCCACAGCAGAAGCAACAGTTGAATTAGGCTCTGAGACAATCGATGGCTGGGTTCAAGAGCGAAACCAGGACTTCGAAACAGCTCTCAGAGCATATGCACAGGAAAAGCTCGGCAGCAGCAGCGACGAATCCGTGGTTGAAATAGTCAATGGAGATCCGGAAGTCCGCAATGCCATTATCGAGGCAATCGTCGAGCGTGGAATCATTGGAGACGGTGATGATAAGGCTGACAACTTCGGATGGTCAAACAAGTCAGGGCAAGTTAAGGTGCTCATCAGAGACGCTGAATTCGCCTATTCCAATGATGAAGTTCCGCTTCTCGGTCACAATAACCTTGCCATCATGGATGATATCACTACTGCGCTAGCCGGCGCAGAACTATCGCCCGACCAGGTAGTTCGACTGCAAGACTTCGTTGCCCAATTCGATGATCCCAGTTTCGTGGAAGCACTCCAAGCCCGGGGACTGGATGACACTCAAATTGCGGCAATGCGTGCGCGCGCTGAGTGGTATGCAACAGAAGGGAAACTGCCTCAAACAGAAACAAGTTTGTATATTGCTGAGCGTGAGGCAGTTGAACGTCTAAGTAAAGAAAGCGCAGAAACGACTGATGATGCAAAATCTGGTGGCGAAAATGGTTCGTCAGCAACGAACAACCATGAGAAGCAAGATCGTTTCTATAGAACGGAAACTGAAGCAGGTGAATCACCGACTCGATATGACCCACCTGACTTCAAGCAATTAACAAATGAAGAACTCACGGACTTAATCAGCAAGATAGATGGTCCGTACAGATTAGCTCCCGAGATGGAGCCGATAGTTTCTCGCTTTAGAGAACTCGTACAAGACTGGCAAACCAATCAGCCTGCGGTAGAAGAAGCTTGGAAAACTGAAGTGAATTTGCGTCGTCTCCTTCTGAGTTCGGAATCAAACTTCGAGCAAACCCGGGCATCCGTATTGGAAATGCTAGGTGAACAAGGCATCAATGCAGATGAATCAAATTTCCCAACAGCGGCTAGTTTGCGCGAATATTTAGCTGAACAGTATGTTGAACAACGACAAGCAACCGACGCTTTGCTTTGGCCAAGGCGCCAGCAAATCACAGAACTGTACCAAGCAACCTTTGAAGCTCTTGGTCTGCCTGCTCCCGACTTTCATTGGTCAGACTACCTGGCCGCCAGGGGGCAAGGTGGGTATTTTGCAGCTGACACTAATGAGATCTTCTTCCCACGCGTAGCAGTGGCTGAAGGCGGAGATACTAACTTCTTCGTGACGATGTTCCACGAATCCTTGCACGCGGATCAGCAATACACCCGGCTTCGCCTGGTGTTTGATGACCTAAGAGCGCAGGGTGAAGTCACACCGGAAGATCTCATTGCTGGGTACAAAGCCGCTTCTTCCGCAGTCGACGCTCAGACCGGTGAAGCCATTCCAGACAGTGGCGCCGTTCTGTCCACACGATACGCGAAGCAACTCCTGGAATATTTGGCAGAGGAACCACCGCTTAGTGAATCCGAAAGAGCGTTTGCAAACTCTTTGGCTGAGAATGCAGCCGACTATCAAGCACCGAGCAGACTTTTTGGAACGTCGGCCGGTGCATACGACATGCTGGAAGCAAAACTACTTCGCTATGAAGGTGAGGCTGGCGAACAACGTGCGGCGCGTTCGCTCACGAGCATGCTCGAAGACGATGAACCTCGAACATTCCAAGAACAAGTTGATGATGCATGGGACCTTCTTACTGCAAATTCTAAAAACCTCGATCCACAACTTAAGGAGGAACTGGCGGATCTATTAAAAGCTCACAGTGAAGGAACAACCGACAGCGCTCGTGCGCAGGAAGTGCTAACCAAGATTATTTCCGCTCGGCTTGAAGACATTAACCAGTGGAGACAAAACCAATGGGAGACATATGCGGGTCCGGACAGACCGATTGAATACCATGTAATGCTTCTCACCGAGTTGGCGCGGCGAGCACTGATTGAACAATTTGGAGACGAAGCTGCCGCTGAGCTAGAGCCATATTTCTCGACACGGCCGACTTCCTATGATGAAAAGCCAAATGATTGGTTCTCGGTATCGGTTGATTCAGAGCATTCAGAGTTTGACGCAGAGACCAACAACTCAGTCAACGACTACCAAAGAGACGCCGCCAAAGTCAGAACCGAAGCAATTCCAGGCAACTTCGACAAACGCGGCATGTGGTACAACGAGGGGATCGAAAATTGGCCAAGGGAAACAGTACTCGCTATTATCAATCGCCTCGAAAAGTTCTATCAACTAGGAGATCGCGATTTCATTAGCTCATTTAAAGAACGGCTGAACGATTTAATCGAAACCTGGGATGTTCAAGGAGACAGGCAAGCTGTCGAGCGGTATGAGTCAAGCAATGCACGCTTCAATGAATTGGATGCGCCATTTGGTGAAGTTTACGAAAAGCTGTACAGTCTTTACCGAAATAGGCTCGAAGTTCCAGCGGATATGCCGGACCAATGGAGCACAATGGACGAGTGGCTTGGATTCTTCCAAACCCATCAAGAAGAACTCAGTCAGCTCAACTTTCCTCAAGAAGATCAAACACTTTGTTTGGAGTATGCGCTTACTTTAGAATCTACCAACAACCTTCACCGCGGGATTCAAAACACAAAACTGGCGCATCTTTGGGAGCTCAGAGATCTCATGAAGGAGCTCACTGAAGATCGAACGCCTTCAGTTGATTTGGCGTTCGAGCAAGATAGGGCCAATGCGGGCTCTTTCGGCAGGGGATTTCTGGCCCTTAACCCAGAGGATCTCTTAACTCTGCCCCAGGGACCAGCTGACCTAATCGATACTTGCCTTCATGAACTGATCCACAATGAACAAAATACTTTGATGCTTCGCAGCGTCATTGACGATCTTGAGTCTAGCGGGCGCGATATCACTTACGACAATATTCGCTCCGAGTTTCAGGCCCTTTCTGGCAGCAATGTGTCAAATGAATACATTGACAAAGTTTTCGCTTTACGAGATGGGCCTCTCTCATCTGAGGCCTTTGAATACGCTCAAAAGGTTCTCGGCCCAGCTTTCAGTGAGACCCGCAATGCCGGTGAAGACTATCACAGGAGTTCAGATACATTCCGGGCTCTCTCTAATTTAGAAAAATCGCTGACTGGCACACAACCCGATCAGGTTCTTGAAGATCTTTTCTACGCCATCAACCAAGATGATCCATTTGGCGCAAAGTTGTTTGGCGCTGAATTTATGTCCGGCGATGAAAGCACCAATCTAGCTTTGAGATTCGACTATCTGCGCAATCAATATCTGGCGGCAGATGGCGATCCATCGCTTCTGGAACCAGTTCTAGAGCAAACTATTAGCATGATCGACTCCGCTAAGAGAAACATCAATGAATGGAGAGAAAACACTTGGTCTGAATATGCAGGCAAGGATCATGAACTCGATGCTTGGGTGGGTGGATTCCTGACTACAATCGAACCAGCGCAATTGGCTGAGGCCTATCAAGAAGCCGGTCAAGTAGGCGATGTTCCTTTGCTGTCTATCCCAACAGATGTCGCTTTGCCAGATGACAGCACAACAACTGCTGGCGATAGCGACGATTCAACTTCATCTCGCAAAAATGCAAGAACCCTTGCAAAACTTGCGCCAGATAATTCCTCCGATTCCGTCACCATTCTCGAACCACAATCTGACAACCCTAATGCTTGGCTCCCAGACAAGCCAATTGCTGAGCGCACGCCGGAAGAACTCAATGCTCTTCGCTCCAAGTTGGGTAAGCTCCTCAGTCCGCTTGCGGCTCCCGAGGTCGTGAATAGATTTGTCTCCAAACTTTTCGAGATCACCTCTTCATGGGATTCCGATCCTGCTCTTTCCAACCTTAGCACAGAGCGAGACGCACTAATCAATGAAATGAACGGTCTCAAAGACATTCTCCGTTCGCACGCTCTCTTGAATAAACTGGGTGCGCCAGTGGAGGATCTCGCATCCTACGCAGATGAAGCTGAGCTGCCTGCGCTCCCAGAGATCGAGCGACGGTACACCGAAATTGAATCCCTTCTTGATCCGAACCGCCGGCCGGAAGGACCACAAGCTATGCTAGACGCCGCTCGGGAGCCTCGTCGCCTCGCTCTTGAGCAAGCCGTAAATGAATTGCTAGGCAAACGCGAACCATCAGAACTCACCATTGTTCTCAAAACATCTTCTCAGCTCGGCAATGTTGCCGCTCAGTTAGATGGACTCAACCTCGAAATCAACGGCGACCTACTGGACAGTTCGTCCAGCATCGACCGCATAGCAAATCGCATTTTGCATGAAGCAGTACACGAAGAACAAGACGCCCTCCTTTTTGCTAAGGCCGCTCGTGACCTCGGCTTCAGCAAAGATTCGCTACCAACCAGACGTGATCTCTTTTCCATCGCTGACAGAATGCAAGAAGATACTGGTCGTGAATTCGATATTCAAACGCTTAAGAAGTTAGCAGAAAATGGCATTCCCGATCTTACAGACGATCAAATCACTCGCGCACAGTCTTTGGCTCGCGATTACCTCAACAGTTCCGACACCTTCCACTCAGCAAAAGAGGTCTTCGAAACAACCGACATCTCCCTCGAGGTCTGCAGACAAGCTCTTGAATCTCTCGTCGACGCAGAAGGCAATCCTGATCCCGACGGCGTACTGTATCTCTTAAACCAAATTCTTGGCTCTCGCTCCGAAACTCAACTCGAAACCATCTGCCAAGACCTATTTGGCCAAGCTGACTTCCCACAACCTGTTCAGGAATTAGTAGACATTTGGCTCAGTGATTATGTCCAAGCAGAATCGATTGTCAAAATGCGACTCTCCGAACATGACCCTGAGTTTGATTCGAAAGTGATGGAGCTTTTCAACAACCTCTTAGACTCCAATACAAAGCTTCCGACCGATGACAACGCCGAAGTCCTTGTCGCAGAAATTAGAAATGGCATTGAGACTCACAACGACGCTCGTAAAGCCGCATGGGAAGCTTACTTCACTTCACTTCCAGAAGAAGATGCTGTTGTTGCCGGAGCATCCGCTTCTAACAAAGCTCAAGATGTTTTATTAGACAATCTTTTTGGTGCCAACAGCAACCAATCTACAGAGAATTCATCTCCGGACATCTTAAGTGATCTGTTCTCACCCACTACTTCCAACAAAACTCCGTCAGCACTTGAAGAGGTTGACATCGATACTATGTTCTCCAATCCTGAAGAACCTTCCGTATCAGATGATGGTAGCGATACATCCTCAGATTTCAATAATGAGCCAGATAGCCCTGACTCCGACCACGATCCGTTATACAGGCAAAAAGGTCAGCATTCAGATGACTGGAGAGCACCGGGTGAACCCAAGGATTTTGACCAATTAACCGAGCAGCAGATCATTGAAGCCTTTGAAGGCGTGCCGGATAGCTATCGCCTCAGAGATCCAGCCCTCATTCGCCAGCTTGTCGATATTTTGCGCAATGAGGTGTTCCCAGCTTGGGATGCGACCGACGTTAGCTTCTTCAGAGCAATGGGCGAACTTGATGAGGCCGCCCAATCTAGCGACATTTTGTACTTGAGGTCCAGACTAAACGAAGTCAGCGCACGTTACCAAGAAGCACTGGGTGCACCAGATCCAGAAGTACCCATTAAATTGGAAGAGGCTTACTGCAACACCTTCGACCAGTTGCTGACTAAAAAGTTGGCTGATTATGATCAAGCGCTTCAGGGACAGCTTTCTCCAGAGCAAGAAACCGAACTGACAGCGGCCCGGAAGCAAGCGCAAGCAGACCTAGACTTGGTCAGACAATTTCAGGCAGCCAGAAAAGAAGTTGGGCTGGCGCAAACTGCTTTCAAGCAGATTGAGGCTGAAAGGCTGCGCATACTGAACAATGCGATTAGCAATTTCGTCCGCGAGCAGCTCGGTGTCCCAGATGTACCGTTTCTTTTGGGTAGTGATTCAGAAGGTGAATTCAGAGTCGATGGAATTTCTATTGATAGAGAATATCTAGCATTCCACAAAAATAGAGGTGATGCAGTCAATACAATTGCTCATGAACTTAGCCATGACGAGCAGCTTGCATTGCGTATGAGAGCAGCACAGGAGGACGCAGTCTCACCACTAAAACCGAGTAAATTAGCCGAGCAAGTTCTTGACTATACGGATAAACCCAGTGCGAAATACGCGAAGGATGCGATTGATTTAGGTGGCTCCCGAGGACTAAGTGACACTGACATCGAACTCGCTGAGAGACTTCAGCAGGAATATGCTGATATGGATGTGAGCGATCCAGAGGAGATGGCCACCGCTGCAAATCTGTTGCGCACTTTGGAAGTTACGGTCGCGGACCTGGAGCAGGGCAATGATCAATATGTGGTCAAGAGCATAGTTAGTAGAGATGCCAATCTTAGAAATTTCTGGAACGACGTGTTCAATAGAGCCGAACCTAAGCAGCGTGTTGAATTAAACACCTTAGTCAAAGGAATAAGAACCGCGTTAAACGCAGGAGAAGTGGTTCCTCCTGAACGCTTGAATAGGCTTAGGGTTGTTCTTGAGTCGGTAAAGTCAATCGTCAAAGATGACTTACAAATAGAATGGGAAACGTACACAGATACAGAGACCGAGATTCACTCCAGCGCCATTGGTGACTATGCGCAGCACCTGTTTGAGGCCCTCGAAGATGGCGGTGACAATGAATAGATAGCGTCGGCAAAGGTGAAATAAATTCTTCGGGCCACTTGAAGTTGTGTTCGCTGAAAAGACGTTCTTAATCAATTCCTTGCTAAAAGCATCCGAATTTCTCTACTTGCGTCTTGAGTAACTGCCCTTTTTCATGAGTGCCCAACGGCAGAATTGCCATATAGAAATCATCAAGCGACATTGCCCTCGTACATGCGTTGAGTGCGGCAATTATCGATGGCTCATCAAGATGATTTTAGTTGGACTGAATATTGCTGCCATCCAGCGAGCAATTCGAAGCAGTTCGCCATAGAAAGCTTCGAAAGTGCAAAAGTGACTAAGAACGACAGATATTTTGTCTATATGGGTACATTTGCAGCGCCAGCATCGCCGCTTGGACACAGCGATGACGCAACCCTATATCTGCAACAAACGCCGATTTTTCTCCGCAGGTTCTCTAAGAAAATTTGACGCGGGTCGATTAACGACGGGTTTCATCATAGACACTTCCTCAGCAGCCTGAAGAGTCCTTATTAACACCATCAGGGCTCTTACGGGAGCTTGGCAGCGAGATTTGTCTTCTTTCCGCTTAGCACCACACAGGTTAACGTGCATCATATCCATTCTCCTCTACTGGCGCTCCCGGGCCGCGCTGCCATTGTGATGTTTATCACTCTAATTTGCTCGCGTGGAAGCTTAGTGACAGCAGGTGCCACTCTTCTTTATGTCCGCTTTGAATGTTTCTCTAATTCGGCTGGCAGAATGCTCCGCCGCCTGTGCACTGGTTGCTGAAGTCGAGAGTGCCTAACAGATTGTTGTATCCGGAAGAGGGAATCCAGGTGGCGTAGTCGCCGCACTTAGCTTCCGGCGTGGATTTGAAGGCCCAGCCGGGGAATGAACCGTCGGTTCCTTCATCCGTGTCGCCCAGCCCAATATCCGCTTTGCTCTTTGTGCCTTTACCAGAACTTGTGTCGACCAGGCTATACATCACGTCATACGGCTTGCCACACTTAACTGTCGGAGGGCTGGCGCCCTTTCCGTCCGCCACTGTTCCTGAAATATAGGATTTCGGCTTGGTCGACGACATCATCAAATTACCACCGTCGACATACAAATACATCGTCGCTCCTAAAGGCAGCGGTTGAGATCCCAGTTGGGCAACGAGCTCGTTCCTTCCGATGGACGGCTTGATTTGCTGGCAGCGCTTCAGCAGCAGATCGACAGTCGATCCCTTGGCGCAGCCGTCAGCACCTTTCACTGAATCGATCATCACCAGATAGTCATACGGAGTTTTCGGGACACCGAAATTGACTGGATTTTTCGGGGCCGGATATGCCTTAGTGTGATCGAACCATTTCACACCACTGGAAGTATCAAGAGGCTTGACTATCGCACAGTTTTGGCACATGACGCGAGCCGCCATTACAGTCGATTTGAACTGTTCCAACGCGGTGTAACCGGTACCATTGTCATTGCCGGCTGTGGTGCCCATTTCTCCGTAGCCTCGCCGAAATGCGCCCAACATCTCCAGACATGGCTCATTTTTCATACCACCTTGATAGTCCTGCCAGTGGCAGCTCCATCTGTGGTATTCGTTGATTTTCCTCAAGTCTCCCTCGGCAATTGGATCTCCATTTCCCTTTTTGATGGTTTTTAATGACTCGGCTTTTGGAGGTATGTCCTTAGACCAGAGATAGTCTTGAGTCAACTTGGATAACCCGTTGATAAAACACCAGAGATCGATCAGATCGTCCATACCTTTGTCAGCGATAAATGGAATGTGTTGGGTAATATCTCTGACGGTCTGGTCGACAGCGTCCGGATCTGGTATCGTTTTGCTCTTCGGATTGCCATATGTGTCCACACCGTCTGGAACTGACTGCGTCACACCATCCGTCATGGCAAAAGCTTCAACATTGGATTTCAAATTCGGATTGTTCATTTCCGATTGAAAATAATCGCGCGTTGAGAAGTTCTTCAATCCTTCCAATTCAATGTTTCCACCCTGGCAAAACCAGGTTTTATTGTAGGAAACATCAATTCCTCTCCCCGCCAGTGAGTGGGAGAAAATATCATTTCCTGTTGCCGCCAGGTTATTTCCGTTCCCGGGCACAGCGACGCCGTTTGTGACTTCGATGTAGCCGTTTGACATATTCATTTCGAATTCTTTGCTCAAGCTACCGACGATGGCGCATGCAGTGGCACCGCCCATCAGTCTGGCTGTCGTATCCGGATTGGCACCCAGAGCTTTAAAACTGTTGGGCGGCAGAGAATCTCCAGGAAATGCAGGACTGCCTTTCCCAGCAATAAAATCATCCTTTCCGTTCAGCAAAAACTCGCCCAAATTGACCAGGTGTGGTCGGTCCTGCGGTCCTACCGGAATACCGCTGAATTGCAGATTTATACCGCCGGCAAGCGGCACGGCAAGCGGCGTGTAGCCCTGCAGATACTTGTTGCCCGTGGGTGAAGCCTGGCCAAAACCATTGATCGGCAAGAGGCTGGACGAAGAGCCGAGCGTCGCTACCAAACGCGGATCTACATACACATTTGTCGAGCCGCCACGTTTCATAAATGAAATTGCGTAGTCCTTTACGCTGATATTATTGCCGCCCATCATTTTGATGTTGCTTTTTCCAGCCAAGTTCATGAAATATCCGCCCATGACACTTGGATTTTCATGATTTTGTCTCAAAAATTGCCCGACCTGAACGGCCGCAGTCCACACTTTCTCTGCGTTCTTTGCCGCTTCCACTGTGCCTTCTTCTTTTGCATTGAGGGCAACAATCATTGACTGAGCGATCAGGCGATTGTAATTGGCTAGATTGAAACTGCCATTATCACCAAGCAATTCGAAGTTGTTAGCCACATCTGGGTTTGAGAATGCCGTAGCTTTCTTGGAAGGCAAAAGCAATGCCTGCTTGGCCACATTGGTGGTGCCGGCATCGACGGAGCCGGCTAATTCACGACCTCCACCCATCATTTTCATGAGGAAAAAGAATCCGACGCCGATGACAATAATCACCAAACAGATCACTGACACGAATGCGAGTGTTGCTCCATGACGTCGTCTCATCAGTTTCATAACTGCTCCTCGTTAGACCACTTGCTCACATGTACCTCAAACTCAATTCGTGACTCCGGGTTTGCCTAGTTCGGCTGGCAGAATCCTCCGCCGCCTTCACATTGATTGCTGAAATCCAGTACTCCCAAAAGATTGTTGTATCCGCTATGCGGCGTCCAGGTCGCCACATCCGTGCAGGTCGACTTGGGCGATTCCCTGAAGGCCCACCCGGGGTATCCACCGTCAGTTCCCACATCGCTGTCAGACTGATATGGTATGTCAGCTTTACTCTTGTTGCCTACGCCAGTGCTTGTATTGACGTATTTGCGAATCACGTCATAGGGCTGTCCGCACTTCGAAACGCCGGTCGTACTGTTTTTTCCATCCGGCACCATTGCCGAGACAAAGCCCGGCGGTCTTTTGTCGGTCAGAACCAGACTATTGGAATCAACATACAGATAAAGAGTCGCATTCATTGCCAGCGGAGCAGAACCAAGCGCTCGAATCACATCATCTTTTGTAAGCGACGGTTTAATTTGTTGGCAGCGTTTCAAAACTGTGGCGACTGTAGAAGTTTCTCCGCAGTTGTTTGCTTCTTTCACTTCGTCAATCATCTTCAGATAATCGAGAGGCGTTTTTACGACACCAAAATTGTACGGCTCTTTAGGCGCAGGATAAGCCTTTTCATGATCGAACCATTTCATGCCGCTGGCTTGCGCTGAGGGTTTGGCAGTGCCGCAATTCCGGCACATCACCCGGGCGGCCATCACATCGCATTTGAATTGCTCTAAATTCGTATAACCGTTGCTATTGAAATTGCCTGCGGTGGTGCCCATCTCTATATAGCCGATGCGAAAATCATCGAGCATGTTCAGACATGGATCTTGGGTGGGAGTGGCACCGTAATCACTCTCCCAGTGGCAATGATCCGTTGTGCAAAACTTTATCGTTCGCAGGTCTTCAGCTGCCGGCCTCACATCTATTTTTGGACCCAGATGATGCCGGATGTACTTGGTGCTCACAGCCTTGTCGGGAATGTCGAATTTCCACAGTGTATCTCTGGCAAGTTGAGATGGCATGTTGTTTACTTCCGACCATCGACAGATGAGATTGCCATTCAACTTTAGACCTGAAATTTCACTGATTGCTTCGTTGATATCCGAAATTAACTTATTGAGTTGGTCTACTGCCGTATCCCCGGGCTTCGCGCCCTTCAGCATTTTCAGGGCTTCTTGCTGCTCATCCTTGAGGTCGTTGAGGGACTTCACGGCATCCTGCAATTTGTTCATCGACAGATCAAGATTTTTTACATCAGCAACCTCACCGTCCGATCCTCTGCAGAACCAGGCTCTATCAGCGGTTATATCAATTCCCTGCCCGGCCAGCGCGTGCGAGAAAATGTCTTGTCCGGTCGCCGCCAAACCACCTGCCGGTCCGTTCATCGACGGGCCATTGACGATCTGGATGTAGCCGTTCGGCATTGCCATTTCATACTCTTTGTTCAAACTGCCGACAATTGCACAGGCGGTGGCGCCGCCCATTAGTCTGGCAGTCGCGTCGGGATTGGCTCCCAGAGCCTTGAAGCTATTTACGGGCAGAGTATCTCCCGGATACGCCGGGCTGCCTTTGCCGGCGATAAAGTCATCTTTGCTGTTCAGGTAAAACTCGCCGAGATTGACTAAGTGAGGGCGATCCTGCGGGCCGACCGGGATGCCGCTCAAAAATAAATTTGTTCCTCCGGCCAGACTGACTGCCAGTGGCGCGTAGCCTTGCAGATATTTGTTTCCAGTCGGTGAAGCTTGACCGAAACTGTTGATCGGCAGCGCTGCAGCATTGAAAGTCGAGAGCAGACGCGGGTCAACGAAGATGTTTGTCGAGCCTCCTCTTTTCATAAAAGACACAGCATAGTCTTGAACACTGATGTTGTTGCCGCCCATCATCTTGATGTTGCTTTTACCGGCCAGATTCATGAAATATCCACCCATCTCATTAGGGTTTTCATGGTTTTGCCTGAGAAACTGACCAACATCTCCCAGCGCCTTCCAGACCTTTTTTGCATTATCCGCGGCTTCAACTGTCCCTTCATCTTTGGCATTGAGAGCGACAATCATGGACTGAGCGACGAGGCGATTGTAATTGAGCAGATTGAATTCTCCGCTGTCGCCCAATAATTCAAAATTGGAGGTGACATCAGGATTGGAAAAACTATTTGCTTTTTTGCGCGGCAACTGCAATGCCTGTTTAGCCACGTTCACAGTGCCGGAATCCACAGCACCAGCCAGTTCACGACCTCCGCCCATCATCTTAGTGAGCAGGAAAAATCCAACTCCCAGCACGATAATTATCAGGCAGATTACTGATACAAAGGCTAAGGTGGCGCCTTGTTGTCGCTTCGGTTGTTTCATAGCCGTGCCTCACAGTGGGCTATTTGTGGCAGAAGCAAAGGACTCCGCCTTGCCGCTCTTTTCGAGAGCAAGGAATAAACAGGTGCAGAATTTGGCTCGGTTGGGCCGCCGACAGTATGTATATACGATTTTATCATGAGATTAACTCCACTTAAGGAACAAAGTCCATATAAGCAGTGCCTACCAATGTTTTTCGGTCCAGGCGATTTTTTCGACCGCCGGTCTATTTATCCAATTGGATTAGAAATATTCAGAGACTCCAGAGCGTCATCGAACGAAACTCGGTGATCGCCCGAAAACTTAAGAGCGCGGACGGCATCCTCGAGGCTGACATGATTGTGGCGCAGGAAAAACTGGCAGCGCAGCGCGGAAAGCAGCGTCGGCTCGTCGATAGAGCCAGCGACCACAAGCAATTTCCCGAGCAAAGAGGGAAAGAGCGTGAGGATCTCGCGCGCATACTCGATGTCGTTGGAGCTTACATACTCCGACATCTGCAACAATTCCCCCAGGCGTATGGTGTCGGGAGCTTTTTCAGGAGTGGCATCCTCCATAGCTTGAGGCTTGCTGCCGGTCTTGGCCACATAATTTAAGCTGTCAGCCGCAGCTGCCAGTGGTAAATCCCCGGCGTTGACTGCTTCTTGCAATTCGGCAGCCAACTCGATTAAAGATTGGGGCACCAAACCATGCTCGGAAAGCACTTCTCCCATTGGTTTATTCTGGGTAAGGCTATGCTCGAGTGCATTCATAACATCCAATTCAGTGATCAAACCTGACAAAAGCAACATCTCGCCTAGCTTCACTCTTTTGAGAGCCTTCCTTTCTGCACCATCCATGCGCTCTACAGCCAGCTTGGGATGTTCTTGAACAGCAGGTTTTTGCTGGCGATCCGCCAATATAGCCACTGCTTCCTCTTTTGTTATTTCCAGATCTCTAAGACGGCGTTGCAATTCCAGCGCTTGAGCCAGTTTTTGCTCGGAGATGATGCCGTTGAGACAAAGCATTCGTCCTAGAGGAATGCCGGTTTCATAGCTCATATCCTGGGTTTCATCAAGTTGAACCTGAGTAATCAGACCGGCCTCGACTAGAATAGTGCCGAGCCGACTGGAACTTTTTAGAGTGCGTTCAAAACCGGCCTTGCTCAGCGCTTCACCCAGGGGCAATCTCTGGCTCCTGGATATGCGGAAGGCGTCGGCGGCCACTTCTACAGGCAGGCTGCTGGCTCTGACCATAGACTGCAATTTGAGTACATTTTCGAGGTCATCTGTAGACAAAAGACCTGAT
>CAZHEZ010000120.1:0-24155 GCA_964531315.1 uncultured Candidatus Obscuribacterales bacterium
TTTCAGCCAGGACAAAATCCATTTGCAGCCTTGCTTCCTGCACGGTCTCAAGCACCTCGAATTTCAATCCATATGACTCCAAAAGCGAGCTTTGATTGGCGTCTTTGGGAGCGTCATTTAAAACAATCAGACGCTTTAGTCTGTCCTCCATACCAAGAAATCCAACTAGTTGAAGAGCGTCAGGTGCAAGCTGCGCCGAAAATGGATCAGATTGATGCTCAAATATCGGTGCGATAATTTTACTTTTGCCCTTAGGCGCATTTGTGACAGCCGCTTCAGCGGGATATACAAACGCTTGCAATTGCATAAAGATGAGTAGGCACAAAAGCGATACTTTTTCTTTTGCCATGCATGATTCCTGCTCGATGCTCTTCCACTAAAACAGAGATAACATAGATCTCTGGAAAACATCAAAGAATCTCGCGCAATGATTTCTCAGCTAAGCAGTAAAATCAGCCCGCTTGACAAGACCTCGGTTTCGCAGAACCACTATTCTTTCGCTGCTGCCATTAGATCGAGTTTCATAAAGTAATCTGCTCTGGCATATTCAGTTTCATGTGCGAGCGCTTCTACTTGCACGAATCCCAATTTTTTGTACAGCGAAATTGCTGGTTTGAGAGCTGAGTTTGTTTCTAGTGTAATGACTTTTGCGTTTTGCCTTTTTGCTTCTTTGATGCAAGCGCTGACAAGATCAAAACCAATTCCACGGCCTTGATATTCTTCGTCTACTCCCATTTTCGCCAGTTCGAAAACCCCGTTGCCGAGATTGAGAATTGCGCACGTACCAACAACTTTTCCATCGAGCTTCGCAAAGAATATAGCGCCGCCGCCATCAAGAATGGCATCTGTATTCTCGAGAATCCGCATGTCGGCGGCTTCCATCTTGAAGAATTTCTCTATCCAAATCTCGTTCAAGCGCACGAAATCCGCTTTGTATTCTGCTGCAAAGGGAACTATTTCCGCACGTTGCGATTGTTTTGCAGATTTCTGATCTAACATTCTTTGCCTCACAGATTTTGTTAAGTATTTATCTTCCAGAGTCTCAATTTCTTTCAGAAATTGACCACCCGACTCACCCAATAGATCGTCTACGGCCGCACGAATCTCAGCCCAGATCGGCTCCAACTGCTCTGCCAGCCGCTTTCCTTTTGCAGTCAGAGAAATCAATCGCCTGCGCCCGTCATTCTTATCTGCCGCAGAAACGACGAGACCTTTCTTCTCCAATTCATTGACGGTCATGTTTACGGAGGGATGGGTGACTCCCAAGCTGTTAGCGATTTCGGTAATGGAAAGTTGGCCTTCTGCCTTTATAAGGTGAAAAACGGTAAACCACTTCGGTTCGAAATCGACGTCGCACATAGCATAGATTTCGTGAACATCTTGAAAGAATTTCTCCGACAAGCGCTTTAAGCGGCTGCTCATAGCCAGGCTTCCCAGTAATCGAATATGGTCCATTTAGTCCCCCGAGCCGGCTCCGGCTAGAATTAGGAAACCAATTACGTAAGTACTTACCTATTATACATCCGAGGCAAGCCTGGTCAAGCTCTTAGTCCTTTTTCTTAAAAAACCTCAACCTGACACGATCTATATATAGGTGGGGATTTTAGCTAGCTTTTGAGAGATATGCAGCCGCTCTGGACCTGTCCAGAGTGATGGGCGCACCAAATTCATCGGCATTATTGAGGACCAAGCCGCGGTCTGCCTTCAGGGAAGCCTCGTATGCCTTTTGCTGCTCACGGAACTGATCGCCATTCATCGGTTTTCCATCGGCACCAAAGTATTCGGATCTTCGATGACCGTCAGTATCGACGGTCACTACTTCTTTGCGTCCGTCGCCGTATTCTCGAGTGCGCGTGCCACCGCCCGCATCCGAATCAATCGTTTCCTGTTGCAATCCATCGGCCCTTCCATCAAAGCTCGAAGTTTGAGATGCATAATCCCCTTGTTTCCAGGCCGTCTTAATGGCAAGACCGTCGCTGCGCTTGGAGGGATCAAAAAACTGTTCAGATTCCTGGCGCCTTGTGGTGTCGAGCGAACGTTCACTCAACAAACCGTCGCTTCGGCCAGAAAAGGCCATGGAAGTCTCACTGCCATCGTCAACCGGGCGCTGAACCAGCGTAGTGAGGCCGTCCTTTCTTTCTGCCGGACTGTATTCGTATCGAACCCCACCATCGGTGGTGCCTTCCTGCGACTGCAGTCCTCGCTCTCGCTCAACGCCACGCAGCGAGGCAGAGCCAGTCAGTCCTCTGAGACCACGCGCCGCCACCTCTGCGTCGTTCATCGCAGAAACAGGTCTGTAATCGACCCCACCGCGCTCGGGATCATAGAAATTATTATCCGGCGCAAGCGTGCTTTCGTCGTACGCTCCAGACTTTTGCCAATCTTTTGATGAATCTTTTGACCCCAACCCCGCCATACTCAAAGTGGAAGTGGAGGAGACCTCGTCAAATGCCTTGCCGCTCGCAGCGGTTAACACATTGGTGTCAGGGGGAAGGTTGCTCAATTCGGGTCCACGAGTTTGTGGGGTTACGTCGCCGTCCATCGGTTCTCCGGTGGCTAGGGAGTCATTCAAATGCTGCCAAACATTATGGTCAGGCGTGTTTAATATAGGTGCATTTTGGGGGACACGAACAGCTTAGACGGCAATAGTATCGACCGCATAACAGCCGCCCCTGTTGAACTTTCGGGAATCAGAGCCGAAAGTTTAGCGCCCAATCCGGGATTATTTCTGAACCATACCGATTGTTTCCGGCCAGGTCTCTACTAATTGAGGCCATTTCGTCACCGGCAACTTCGTTGCACACTCAATCCGCCGCACAAACACACAAGAAAGAGGCTGAGGATCAACTGTTTCATCATAATTCCAAGACTTTGTTGGTCGCAGTATTTTTCACTGATTGTCACTAAAAATGATGGCTTCCTTTCCAGCAGACTCATAACTCTTAGAGCCAGTGTCCCATTTATATATGCCTGAATAGCGCCCACCAAACGATTGGCGAACGGCAAGATCGTGATAGCCAGCCTTCATTGCTGGATTAACAGCGACCACGTATTTGTTTTCATAGACAATATGCTGGCGTGTTTGATCCTTATTCCAGTCGCCGGCTAAGTTTTGCAAATCGTAGATAAGCGTGGAGAAAACCGGACGAATGGTGGCACCGTCAATGACAAACAAGTGCAAGAATTCTGCATATCCGGTTCCCCCGGCGTATCCTACATTGTGAGCGAGCCGAATTCCAAAGGCAAACTGATCTTGAGCAATTTGAAACGGCGAACGGTCGATCTTCACCAATTCGTCTTCAGGATAATTTGGATCTCTACCTGCAACACGAAGACCACCCTGATCAAACTGCAATGGTTGTGCCGTCTTTGCTACGACGACGAATTTGTGAGGAGCATCCATTTTGAAGACAATGAGTGAAAGGTGCACGTATGAATTAGCGCAATTGGAGTCAGCATAGACTTTGATTCCGCCGGCGCCTACAAATAAACCCGGACGGCCCGGGTAAGGCACAGCGGCAAGTCCGGAAAGGTCATCTTTTTTCAACTTATCGAAAGCAGTGCCAAAGACCAGATGAGACAATTCATCTCTCGTGATTCCCTGGGGAAGCGGCTCTCCCAGCATGGTGTTATCCGTGCCAACCATACTGCGGCTGAAAGCACCCTTGCCCTCAGTCGAACGAATGGCTTTCTCCGCATCAGACAGGTTGTGTGCATGCTTGCCGCCGGCGTTGGCAGGCACAACCACCAGCAGCGCTGCCAGCACCGCTGAGAGAAAGAGTTTGAACATTCGCACCTCCTTTGGGTCCCCATTGAAGGAGAGTTTACCAACGGGGTGGCTGAAAGATCAATTCCTTGTCGGTTATGGTCAAATCAATGGTCGCGCGTTGCTCATTTGGATAATTAGTAACTTCACCATGGATGGTGCCAATGAATTTGCCGTTCATGTCATAGTACACGTGATCTCTAACTCCGGAGAGTCCACCATCGGCGGTAAAGTCAGATGTTTTGAATGTTGCTATTTTGCTTCCTTCACTGTCGTAGGCGATTCCTCCGCAGTATATGATTTCTCCGCCATTTATGTGATGCGGCGTTTCGCACAACTGTATTGACTTGCCAAGCAATTTGTCATCTTTATCATATGAAGCGGTACGGCCCTCAGCTATGGTGCTTGCTCCTTTGACGTTTATGTCCAAACTTTTCGATTTGATGTGATTACCGCTCGCGTCCATTATTTGTATGTCTTGATGCGCTTTTACAGCAGAATGATCTGCCACAATTGATTTATACATGCCGGGATCCACTTGCCGAACCTGAGCAGGTTTGCCGTCAACTGAGACTTCTGTCCTGGCTACATAATTGTAGGAATGTCCATTTGGATTATCCGGTGCATTCGACTGAACTTCATTTGTAATGACACCATGAGCGGAATAAGCGAGGATCCGCCCCGGCGCGATTAGAGTATCGCCGGCTTCAGCAGTAATATTCGATATTCCGTATTCAATGCGCGAGTCGGGCGTGATATAGATTGCCTGTTCCAAGTCTATTCTCCCTAACATATGAAAATCAAGCCGCAAAAAACGGCTTTTGGGACGATCGGGCAAAGTATATTAGTGAGTTTTGGCGCAATAGGGGCGCGATTGTAAAACCAAAGCCAGCGCGCTCACGCCGGCTTTCAGTCTGCGCCTGCTTATGACCGAATTTCAGTATTGGCGAACGTAGACCGTCCGCCCGCCTTGCGGTGGATATCCTGATGGACCTCCCGGTTGGCCTGCTTGTCCTCCACGCGATCGCCAACCACCAGCGGTTTCACTTTCAGATCCACCCCCTGGGCCTGACCCTGGCCGAAAACCTTCTTGCTGAGCCTGAATAGAATGCGGGTCAGTGACAGGAATTGCCGTTTGCCACTGGACCCCTTGCTGACGTCCGAGATGAACATGATCGTGATGATCCAACTCTTGCGGCCTATACATGCTGAGCACCTGTCTGGATGCTGCAGCCAGTTCAGTTTGGCTGGCAGTGGCTGCCAGCTGAATCAAAGCTGTACCGTCGGTGCCGAATAGACTGGGTGCGACAAAAACATATCCGCTGGTATGGCTTGCATTTTTAATCGCGCCCAGGTCATAACCGCTGCTGGTCGTGTAGACAAGCTTACCGATCATCTGGTCAGACCAAGCTACAGGCGCCAATTTGCCAGCTAAAACCCTCCTTTCTTGATCGTTGCGGCCGACGACAATTGCCAGCGGTCGTTTATCGCAGGCGGCTACGTCAACTGCCAGTCGAACAGTATCGACAGCCGGCAGTTCTTTGGGGACCGACTTACCGTTGCTGCTGTAGTAGCGGGCGATTTCATTCATCCGCATGGCCATATCTGCTGAATCACGAAAGACCATTTGCGGACTGCGACCGCCACGGACAATTGAGTGTCCGTCCGGGTCGAGAATGGCGAATACGGTGTTTTCCAGCGGCGCACCGGGTCGCCACAGACTCTTCAACACTTCGGCTTCACTGGCGCTTTCATAAGTCATCATCCTTACACAGATGAAGCTTCTTGACGCCTGGATTACATCGAGCTGGGACAGGAACCTCCCATCCATACTTTGTTTGCCCGGTCACCAGATGCCGGGCACTCCTGCGCACTGAGGAGCCGCTGCCACCAGCAAAATCGGTTTGCGCGCTTTGGACGCTTCCGCCTGCGCTTGCTGCCAGGTTGGAATCCAGCCGATACCTTCAGTATCTGCAAAGGCTGGCGACATCATTAAGCTCGACAGGAAGGCAATAATAAACATGAATCGCATTGGCTGCGGCCTCCATAAGGCGAAGTGTTTCAGCATGTGCAAATGCCGCGGCGGAAGCGACGTTGCGTGCCAACGCCGCCACCGCCCATGCAGCTGATCTGTATTGGCGCAAGCCTCTGCCTGCGCTTTTCTCTAAATTAGCAAAACAATGTGGAGAGATTATGGAGCACGATTAAACCTCCCTGCGTGGAACAACTTAATAGTGCGGATCACGATCGCAACTGCAGTTCTCTTCGGAATTTCGGAGCGTTGAACATGGATGATTTGAGGCAAATATTGGAATCGGCAGGGATTCCGTGTGACTCTCTTGAAGCGTTGCACTGGTCGTGCAAAGAAACCGTTTATGGCATCAACTCCCATGATGCCGATCCTATGGAAACATGGAGAGAACTTTGCAGATTGTCGGTTGAAAGCCATCACTGGCCAGTCATTACCGACAATATTGAAACCCTCGATAGGCTCAACGAACAAATCGACAGTTCTCAACCGTCTGCATTTTCACCCGAACAGCAAAGAGATTGGGCTTGGGTTAAGGAACTTCCTGAGGATTGGCGAGAGTGGGTTTTCAGAGGTGAAAAGATGTCCTTTGAGTCCTGGCTGGAAGCACAGGAAAAGGAATTGCCCCTGGAAGAAGAATTCATGGGAGAGTGGACCGACAATGCCGCGATTCAAACACAACCATGTATTGCCAGAGCGGAAGAATGTCTTATTCTTTTATTTCCAGTAGAAAGCTTTTGGCATATTCCAGCACTTTTACGCTACGGAAATTGGAATGATTGCCCAAGTCCTGATGTGCATGTTGCAGCGTTGAGATATTGGAACGACCACTATGGAGCACAATTACTTTCAATGACTTTTGACACCATGGAGTTGACAGTCAAGCGTCCTCCAAAAACTAAAGACGAAGCAATTGAGCTTGCAAAACAGCACTTCTATTTTTGCGGTGATACTGCACCGGATGGTTTTCTAAACCTGGCATCGCAACTCAAAGACTCAACCGTGTGGACTTTCTGGTGGGATTAGCTTCGTTATTCGCTAGCGCAGATGGAAGCTGCATTGCCATAAGAGTGGACAAATCCACAGAAAACTCACTATTACGAGCACAAAAATTGCACCGGCAATCAATGGACCCTGGCGACCCATGAGCCAACGAGTTCCCAAATCTCCAAACACGCAAAAGTACAACCCGGAAATCGCCATATAGAGCAGAAAAATGTCGGCCGTCGTCAGGAACTTCGACTGCTGTAAATGGAAAAAATTTGATTCGTGGTTGGGAATGTGCAAGTATTTGATTGCAAAAAACCCGGCACAAGAGATCACTATCCCTAAAAGCCGCGTTGGAAATCCGCTAGAGCCGTCTGTCGAATCATTGTCTACTTTAGTTTCCGTCGCCAATCCAGAGTTTGCTGTCGATTGGTCGTTTTCGAGATCTTCGGTTTTCAATTTCCTCACTCCGATGCAGCTAAAACGCGCGAATCTTCAATTATGACCGAACAGCAGCAAAAATTAGGCAGCCCTGGTCCTGGAAAAAGTTTAGATAATGGACAATCTGGGAACCCAGGCTTTCCGGCTCAGTCTAATTCCAACGATAGGACGGGAGCGGAATTTTCGCTATTTCTTCCGCGTGCCTCTGGTCGAAGCCGAATAGCGTCAGGCTGGTGGACTGTCGACATTACTAACCCTGCCGATGAATTTTAATGTTCAAATCGGGTACAGTACCTAGGTTGTCTCAACGTTTCTAAGTTGCAACAGCCAAATCTGCATGTCTGAAGATAAAACACTGGTAAACACAGCCCGGCAATGCCCGATGTGCAAAAGCATGTTCGGCTCCAATCTTGCTGTTTGCCCAGAAGACGGCACTTTACTTATGCCTGTCAAGGTGGATGCTTTGATAGGCACGTTATTTGCCGATAAATATCGAATCACCGAAGAAATTGGGCGCGGAGGCATGAGTATTGTCTACAAGGGCGTCCATGAGCTGATGCGCAGACAAGTGGCAATTAAGATCATGCAACACGAGCTGTCAAATGATCCGGTAAGTGTCAGACGCTTCCAACAGGAGTCGGAAGCAGCCAGCCGGCTTAAGCACCAGCATGTCATTACTGTTTATGATTTCGGAGTGACACAAAACTGTCAACCATACTTGATTCTTGAGATGGTGTCCGGAATTGATTTTGCTGAGGTTCTAAAAAAGAGCGGGCCGCTTCCACCTGAAAGAGCGATCAAAATTTTCCGCCAAATCTGCGATGCTCTCAGTCATGCACACAACGAGAAGGTCGTGCACAGGGATTTGAAACCCAGCAATATTATGCTGCTCGATTCAGAGTCCGAGCCGGACTTTGTTAAGGTGCTGGACTTCGGCATTGCAAAATTATTGACGACGACTGAAGAAGAGACCGGCAACCTGACCACATCAGGAGAGGTTTTTGGCAGCCCTCTGTACATGAGTCCTGAGCAGTGTCAGGGCACTCCATCAGATCAACGCACCGATGTATACGCAGTCGGTATAATGCTTTACGAAGCACTGTGTGGTAAGCCTCCTCTGCGTGGTCTGACCTATCTGGACACACTGCAAATGCAAGTTTCGACGCCTCCGCGTCCATTCAGTACAGTCAATCCAAAGATAAAAGTTCCGGCAGAGCTGGAAGCCATCGTCTTTAAGGCAATAGAAAAAAAACCGGAAAAGCGATATCAATCGATGAAAGAAATGAGTGCGGCTTTGCAGGATGCCGGCCGCGCCCTTGGATTTGAACAGTCCCCTGGCAGCGTCAGCCAGGGGCAAACAGCTGCAAAAAATTCCAAAGCTGCCGTCCTCTTGCTTGTGGGGCTAATGATCCTTTCACTTGGCTGTTTGACATACTTTCTGATGAGAACGCCTCCGCCATCAGCCAATTTGCAGGACCAACCGGCAGCAAAAGAACTCGAGCAGGGAACACTTTTTTATTATGCACCTGATGCCGACCCTGGTTATCTGATTCTGCATAGAGATGACGATTCGCTTAAGATATTCACCGGCAAATCAAGGCTTGAGAATTTACTCAAAGACCCAGATAAGGTCGTTCACAATGGAGATATCTGGCAAATTGCCTTTCGCCGGAAAGACAACAAGGCAACCTTGGATGAAGACGGCAGCAAATTCTCAAACGACAGTGACAAAGACATTCGTGCTGTTGATGATTTGATTCGCAACCATTATGCCAATATGGCCGCAGGCAAATTTGATCAAGCGTGGCAAGATTTCAGCGAGCTGTTTGTCCAGAAGTTGAACTCTAAAGAAGAGGTTTTAAATTCCTGGAAAAAATGGAGAGGCGTTGAGAATTGCGATAAGGCACCTGCTTCAGCCATCAAGTTTGTCACCCAGACAGGCTTTGGCATTCAAGCACAAATAGATGGATCTAAATTCGTTAAGGGTGAGAGTAAGGTCTATGACGCTGCTTTTACCAAAGAAAAAGGTCACTGGAAATTCCAATCTTTAAGTCTGGAGAGCAAGAAATGAAGAAGGCATTCTTTCTACTTTCTTTAATACTATCGGTGGTTCCAATTCAATCAGTCTTCAGCGCAGAGGAGAAGCGTTCTATGATCAGCTCAAAAGTTGAACAATACGTAACAGCAGAGTATAAGAAGGCGGAACATACCGGTTGGAGCTGCCGAACCACACCGACTTTCCCAGCTGAATGGCCGTTGCGCAAGGGCTCACACCTTATCGCGTATGGTTATGTCTATAACATTCCTGAAAATATGAGGGACGGCGAAAAGCAGGCCGGACCCTATTGCAAGGTTGAAATCAATCCGAGCAATCCGAATGAGCCAACTGTCAGCCCGATTAAATACGATCTCAATGACACCGGCACACAGGGCGTCAGACCAATTTTCGGCAAAGAGCTGGAGACTGCCAGAAGCTCAGATAAAGTCCAATCACTAATGATTGAGATCTCGCATGGTAAAACTGCCAGCGCCAGTGACCTGGAACTAATAAAGGAATTCTACAAGTACTGGCAATCTGCCAACTTCGTTATGGCCAAGCGCATCGAAAAACATCACAAGGATTTTTTCGCGTGGCTTGAGGAGCATTAATGTAGTCATCGACTATGTAACCAAATTCACCGGTAACCGAGATAGATGCGGAATCACACAAAATCAGAAAGCCTGAATCTCCGGATAAAGTTATTTCTTTCAATAGCATGTTTGTCACTCCTGCAGACCACGGGTGTCGACGCGCACCGCTCTTGGACTAGAGCCAAAGCGGATCAAGCGAAAGGGACGCCAAGCGTCTACGAAACACCAAAAACTTCGCATCATTTCAAGCAAATCTCGCAATATTTGACAATGAGCGACGGAACCAAAATCGCCGTCGAAATTTACTTGCCGGACTCCCTGAAGCATGGCGAGCAATTCCCGACAATGTTTGAGCAAAGTCGTTATTGGCGAGTGATAGAGCCGAAATCGTATTTGAAGTTTCTCTATTGGACACCGCTCAGCTTGTATCGATCGGAGTTTTTGAAGCATGGTTATGTATGGGTGGCGACTGATGCGCGAGGCGCCGGCGCTTCCTTTGGCGATCGTCCGTGGGAATTGCCACCTCTGGATATCCGGGATAGCAAAGAGGTCATGGATTGGATTATTAAACAGCCCTGGTGCAACGGTGATATCGGACTAATCGGTCATTCTTACTCCGGCAACATGGCAGAATTCGCTTTGCTTAATAAGCATCCCGCCGTCAAGGCCGCGGCGATTTTATCGAGCCCCTTCGATATTTATGTAGACGTGTTGCGTCCGGGCGGTTTGCCTCTTGAACCTTTTATAGATAATTGGATGCAGTTGAACAAAGACTTTGATGCCGACAAGCTGCCCAGAAACTTGAAGCTTGTCAGACCGCTGCTCAGTCATATAAAGCCAGTTGATGAAGATAAAGACAAAAGACTGCTCAAACAGGCGCTGGCAGAACACAAGAAAAATTCTGCATGGGTTGCAGACAAATTGAATTTTCGAGATGACTCGCCGTTTGGTACAAACAATTTGCACTCCACCAAAACGCAGGAAATTTCCGCCGAAATTATCCACAAAAGGTATGGAAAGGCTTTCGAGACTCTAGGAGTTGATCCAATCAGTCCAAGCGATTACTGGAAAGAATTTGATGCCGCAAAGGTGCCAGTGTATATGAGTGCGGGTTGGGTCGATGGCTGGAATACCGCCGCTGCAGTCAATCGATTTCTGAACTACACCACACCAGGATCAAAGCTAATATTAGGACCCTGGGAGCATGACTTTTTCAATATCAGTCCTTTCACTCGCGGCGGTTTATCTCGCTTTCGCATCGATCGAGAGATGTTGAAATTTTTTGATAACTACATTGTGAACAAAAACACCCTGGCGAACGATGCGCCGGTTCACTATTACACTTTAGGCGAAGAACGTTGGCATGGCAGTCAAACCTGGCCGCCGAAGAACACTGCCAAAACTTTGTATTTGGAAGCAGATAAGTCAATGAATGAGAAACATGCAGACGCGGAGCAAGGTGCTCTCTATCATGTCGATGAGGAAAGTGGAACGGGCAAGAATTCTCGCTGGGATTGTTTGTTAGGAAATGTTTTATTCGATCCATACTCTCATAGAAAGCGCGACGACAAGCACAACATTTGTTTTGATACTGTGCCGCTCAATGAGAACTGGACCATAACCGGCAATCCGGTGGCAAAGGTTTTTGTGAAACCGGATGGTAAAGACTGCAGCTTGTTTGTTTATCTGGAAGATGTCGCTCCCAATGGTTCTGTTAATTACGTAACAGAGGGGGAGATTTTGTGTGGGCATACCATCAATCCCTCTTATACACCGAAATATAAAACTATTTCTCCAATGCGCAGCTTCCGCAAAGCGGACTACAAGCAGTTTTCACCAGGTGAAATAAGACAGGTTGATCTGGAATTATTTCCGATTTCGTATCAATTCAAAAAAGGACATCGCGTTCGTCTATCAATTGCAGGCAGGGACAAGAACCATTTCAGATCGCCCACATTCGTTCAAATGAGCGATCAATTTGAAATTATGTGTGGCAAAGAGCATGCATCACAAATAGCACTGCCTGTTGAAGCAGCCTTTTGAGCATCAAAAAAAACATTGCAATTCTTGAATCAAGCGCGAATTGTTTTTCGTTTCTGTCCCAACTTGCCGGAAGCTTCGACTTTTTCAATCGATGCGATTGCGTGAGGAACTTTGCACGAAGTGTCGCCCATATCCACCGAGACTTCGCCGACTTGTTTGGCTGCCGCCTTTGCCTGAATTGACAAAGGCTTCACGTAAGAGCCGACTGCGATGACAAAGCTGTTCATGGTGTAAAGGACTCGACCTTGCGCAATCTTGCTTTCTTTGACGACCTTGTTTAGAAGTTCTTCAATCTCGGCGAGGTCCAACCTGTCGTCCGGTTGTATGGCCACGATGCCAGAGTATGTACACCAACCTGCCGATGCCGTATGTTCGTTTTTCGACTTAATCCATTGCATCGCCAGATCGCGAGCCTGCGGATTTTCTACCGTCACCCAGGGGACCGTATACTCAGCGATCATCTGTAAATTGGCCGCACCCTCAACCCATGCGTTCAATTGCTTTTCAGTCATTAGAGAACCATCGGCGATCATGCCTGCCAGGTACATGGCGTCCAGGTTGCCTGTCTCGTATAGTTCGCAGGCAAGAGCCTGCTGTCCTTTAATTGTCTTGGCGATAACCTTGAGATCAGCGATGCTGACGCCGAACATTTTGTCCGTAGCCATTCCATGGCGCGCATAGACTTTGCGCGTTTTCTCACTGCCCTTTTCTTTGAGCTGGGTCATGATTGAATCAAGGGTTGCAGATGCAATAGCAGGCATGGGCTCCTCCTTGTCAGGAGATAGGGTGATTATCGCGACGATAATACAGCCAAAGAGTCCATTGTTTGTGGAATAATTTATAGCCGCGTTCCAATCAGAGGTAGATTGTTGCCTGTAGACATCAAAATGGTCCGCAAAATTGCGCTTTCTCTGGATAACGCAGAGGAAGCCACCTCATATGGCACGGTAGCGTTCAAGGTAAATGGTAAGCTCTTCGCAAGGCTTCATCAGGACGGTGAGTCCTTGATAGTGCGGATGGATTTCGATCAGCGCGAGGATTTCATCGCTTCAGACCCGGACACGTTTTTCATCACGGATCACTATAAGAATTATGAGTGGCTTCTGATTCGGATGGCAAAAGTAGATGTCGACACGCTGAGCAGACTGCTCAAGATCTCCTGGAATTTGAGACGCGCTGAGAAGCGGCAACCATCCAGTTCGCGCAAGAAGTAAATGATGCCAACGAGCACATTAAGAGCCTCGCAATCGCTTAGATTTTGGCAGTCAGCATCAAACCATTAATAAGAAACAAAACGCCCACTACACCGGCTCCAATACTGCCAAAGTAAAGCCAGGGACTCGATACCATGATGGCTACCGATGCAAGCACAATGCCAATTTGGAAACACGCAACTCCTAGAGAATACCTTTGATGCTCTTCGAATTCGCTTGCACTCAATTTTTGGATATTTTGCGCGTCCTTTTGAATGTCATCCTTTTCTTTGCTGTATTTTGCGATTCTCTCATCAAACTGTTTCACGACCTTTGCCAGCTGAGGAGAATCACTTCTTCCTTCTTCAGCGGCGATAGCAACGACGACATCCTTGTTTCCCTCAAAGATATGGGTCTTCATGCTCTTTGCTTGATAGAAAGACCACTGGTCGGAGGCTTCTGCCTGTTTGAGAATAGCTTCGTTTGCGGCGTGCCCTGAAAGCAGTGAGCCTAAAGCTGCACAAACAGCCAAAATAGATGCGGTGATGGCCGAACGCATCACGAATCTCTTTTTGGCCGCCTCTGATTCCTTTTCTTCAAGATTGCGCTCGACTTGCTCGAACAGCTCTTGGGGTTCTGGACCTTCTTCCATATCTTCCTCGATTGCTAGTAAACAAGCCGTACAAACAAATACCTACTAATATATCGACTCAAAATGCGGCGATTTGTTCCATCAACGAATTATCAAGCGGGCTCGCTAAACTGTGGCCTTGGCACGGGGTTCATGATCAGCGCCTAAAAACTCAGCGCACCACTGAATTTGACGGCTAAGTCTTTTCCCTGGGGACTTACAGATAGTTTTTTCATCTGGATTGACCTCAACCTCGCGTCGGTTCTCCTGAAGAGGGATACATCGCCGGAGTAGTCAACCGTTAATGTCTTGTCGCCGGCAAATGAGCGGGAGCTGATCACCGCAGCCTGCAATATCTTATTTTCCGCTTTCGCTAAGGTGTCGCCCGCGACTTTACTCCAATCGAAGTCAATGCGATCCGGATAACCAATCTTAAATCTGGTATCCAAATGGATTTTGCTGTCACTGAGCGAATTACCAGCCAAAAGCTTGTAGGTGGCAAGGCCGTCTTCGCGCACATGGGCGGAGGCTGACCAGGGGTGGATTTTCCACTGCGAAGGCGTCTTGGAAAACGGATTGAGCTTCTGACTATAGACTTCCACATCACCGGTCAGATCAAGGTCTGCATCTGCCTTAACAGACAGCTGATTGATGCCTTGAAAATCCAGTTGACTGATTGAGGGATGTCTTACAGTCACTTTCTTGATGCGGAAATTCTTGTAACGCCATTTCTTCTTGTCGAGCAAAATCTCATCGACTGTTCTTTCATATGGATCGGGCAGATTATTGCGTAAGGCTGCCTTCAGGTCGTTCATATTTATGAACAAAACACAGTCGTTCAATTGCAGCTGTCCGTGCTCGCCGGCAGCGCGAATTTTGAGTCTTGCTATCTGGGCTTTGAATCCCTGAATTCCAAATATGTCAGTACCGGCTGAAAGCCTCGTTGAAAGTTCGCCGTCCAGACTAACATTCTTGCCTGCTATGGTAGCCAGACAAGTGCCGCTCAGTCCTTTCAACTTGTAGACATTGTTCTTTTTATCGCGAATATCGATTTCGCCTGCAGCGAGCTTCAACGGAATTGCAGTGGGCGTGACAACTTTATCTGCCTGGAAGGAAAACCTTAGAGGGCCAGTGGTACTAAGTCTGGTAGCCAAGTCCAGGCTAAGTTCGATCGATCGTTTTCCATTCTTCCAACTCAACTTTGCCGGTTTGACTGATGCAGATTCGAGATCGGCTGTAATACCGGACGCGGTATCAGCGGTTATGTGTTCTACAGATGCCTGGCGAAGGGTGACGTCGACATCATTTCCATCTGTCTTTGCTGCCCAATGCAAATTCTCGGCAACAATGCTTTTGTCGATTGCTAATCTCGCGTTGTTTCTGCTTCCGGATATTTCGTAAGACACCGCGCCCGAACACTCCGCCGGCAACGCGCCACTAATACCTTGCGTTTCGCCCCTGAGGTCGAATCTTGCACCACTCAGCACGCCCACGCCGGTCAGCTTGACCTCCGGATCGAAAGTCTGACCTATGGATTTTACGATGAGCAGTTTACTAACCGATATTTTGAATGTTGAGCAGGAGGCAGAAAGACTGGACTCGGGGGTGCCGCTGAATCCGGGTTTGACCGCTGCTGTGGAATTAGTTGCCGGTTTTTCGCCGAGAGGAGCAATTGATTTAAAAGTGCATCCATTTAGCGCGATTGTACATGCCCTGATCGCTTCACCACCACCGACCCTGCCGTCGTCCGCTTCAATTTTCAGTGTTTTGTCCCGGCAGGCAATCTCAGCGTGAAAGTGCACTTCTCCGGATGAGATACCGCAACTGACACTACTGGATGTGAAATGAGAGTCTTTGCCTATTGCAAGGCTAACGGTTATTGAACCTTTGTATTCTGTTTTCGAGGTGAAAGCAACTTTCTCAAGGAGCAAGTAAGAGCCATCCGAAATGTCTGCTGACAAACCGGCGAAATCTAATTTTCCCCCCTTCCTGATCTTCAGTTTTGCCTCTTCAATTTGCACGTTCATCGGCATGTCTGCAAGCTGCATGCCGCCAACTGCCGAATCAGGATGATGTTGTTGCAATTGGTTGATGATCGCCGCGAAAAGTGTGCGCGCGAAATCCATCTCGACAGTAGCCTCTCCTTGTTGCAACTGTACCTTCGTAGGCAGTGGAATGCCTTCGAAATTGATTGCCTGGCTTAGAGTCAAAAGACCATTGGCGCCGGCCGCATTGACTACTGCCTGTCCGTCGAAGTCGATGGACATAGCCAATTCGAATTTGGTGCCGCTGGGTATCTCAATGTTCTTATCTCTAAACTTGTAGCGTCCCGGTCGCAATTCGCCCCTCCCTTTTACTGAGATCGACTCGGTTGCGCGCACCAGTTTTTGCAACCAGGGATCGCTAATGGCAATAGAAACATTGGCTTTCACAGTAGCCGTCTGCCTGCTGCATGACGTACAACTGGAAAGCAAAAAGAGCGGTGACAAGAAAAGCACCGCCGACAATATCACAGATACCGACAGCGCTAATGGGCGCATTGACCGGAGCCGCTTGCGCTTACGGCCTCAAGAAACCTTCCAATCAGGGCGTTGACAGCGCCCGGCTGTTCCAGAGTGATCGCATGCCCGCCCCCTGGGATTGTCTCGAATCGAGCTCCGCAAATTGAAGCGGCAAGCTGCTCAGACCGGCAATGAGCTATGCAGAGATCCTCTTCACCGGCAATCACCAGAGTTGGTGTCACTACCTTCGGCAATTCTTCTTCCAGGCTCTTGCGAAAAATTACGCCATTTACTGCCCTCCAGATCGAGCGACGATTTCGGCAGAGATGGTCTACTAATTGGTCTTTCAGAAACCTGCGCGCCGGATCATTCAAGGTTGTCTTGCCAAAAAATATCGGTGCGAGTGTACGCGCTACCGACCATGGACCGATCCATCGACCAAGGAAATTGAGCAACTTGTACTTCGCCAGATTTTCAGGGGGATCCGTGTCGGCCGACGAACACATGAGAGTTAGAGAACGCAAAAGTTCTGGATGCCTGGACGCCAGACGGATGCCGACGAAACCTCCCATACTCAATCCGCAAAAATGCACGCAATCCAATTGCAAAGTTTCAATCAAAGCGACAACATCTTCGGTCAAGACACCCAATCCAATTGCGCTGGCACCATCTTCGGCACTCCGCCCTTGCCCTCTATGATCGTAAGAGATGCAACGGTATTTACCTTTGAGGTCCGCTACCTGAGGCGCAAAGAGCTTACTGTCGAGGAGCAGTGCATGACTGAAAATAATTGGCTCGCCTTGCCCGCCGGTATCCTCGTAATACAAGTCCGTTCCGTTGACGCGGATGTGTCCTGTTTTTAGATCGCTGTTATGCAAAAGTTGAGTCATTTTTGGAGAAACAGTTAGTCCCGTGGTTTAGCACATTTAATGAGGCGACAAGAGATTATATCCCGTTCCACCTGGCGGGGTACATTACGGGTATGATCGGTTTTAAATGCCATGCATCTGTTTATGAATAGGAACTTTCAGTGGGTTGGTTAAAGCATCTTTTTATCTGGGTGGCAACGGTCGTCGCCATGTGCACTTGTTTTGTGGTCGGCGGCTATTGGACATCACTTGGCTATTTACTCTTGATTCCAGTTACGCCGCTCTTTCTGTTTGCCTTCGGAAAACGCCTGGTCGGCGCTCGGGTCTATCCGCTTGCTGAGTTTTGCCTATCTATGTCCCTTGGAATATCCAAGATTTTGAATTACATTCCTTACAATCCCTGGTCGTATGGTGCTCGTTACCCTCTGGACACAATGGCTGAGCTTGCCCTGGCTTGCGAAAGGTTTGAAGAAAGCCAGATTTTGTCAATGCAAACACTGGCTTTGCGGAAAGGCGACATAGGTCTTTCGCATCCGAAAGCTATCCTGACCTTGAGCGAAGCATTGGTGAAGCAGTCAAAACTGTCCGAAGCCGCGAGTCTAATAGAGAAATCCATGGAAATGCTGACGGAACAAGCAAAACTTGGTTTTGTGCCGTCCGGCTGGGACAAGACAATCTTTGCGCAAGGAAGCTGCATACTCTCGCAAATCAAGCTGGAGGAGGGGCGCAGTGATGAAGCTGAATGCGCAGCGCGGCAAGCGGTAAGCATTTTAGAGGAATCTCCGACCTACACAAATCGTTCAACTTTCGAGATGGTGATTCAATACTGTCAAAATTTGAACGCACTTGGCTATACGTTACTCTCCACGAAAAAAATGGATGAGGCTTACGATACATTCATGCGTTCTGAGGATATCGCCCGAAAATCATTCGGCGAAATCAACGAATTATCGATAAAGGCTCTGACCGGTGGCGCCCATGTGTGTATTGCACAAGATAGGCTTGATGATGCAGAGCGTTTGCTCGATCAAGCCGGCAAAATCTCTGTACAAAAGAAGTTCGCTATAAGTACAAGGGCAGATCTTGATTTTGCACTCGGTCTGTTGAAGATGCGTCAGGGACAATCGAAGGAAGCGGAAAGATTCCTTAGTGCTGCATTGGAATTGAGAAAGAAGATTTTTAAAAGCGATCATCGTCTCGTATTGGAAGTAAATCAATTGCTGGCGCAAAAGTCTGGCACTGAAGGAAATTCGGTGGGCTCGTGAAAAAGAAGCAAAGCAAACTACTAACTTTCATTGCGCCTGTAGGTATCTTTCTCCTCATGGTCGGCAGCAAAATGAAGGCATTACTTTTGGTGGCTTCAAAATGGCTGACCTTTGCAAAGCTCGGTTGGCTCAGCGCCAAATGCATGTCTTTGTGGCTCAGCCTGACTCTGTACGGAGTGGTCTTTGGATGGTCATTCGCGTGGATGCTGATTATAGTCTTACTTTGCCACGAAGGTGGACACTGGATCTGGATGCAGGCCTACCGACTCAATCCTGGATGGCCCACTTTCATACCTTTTCTGGGTGCCTTTGTGGCCATGAAAAAACTGCCGAAGGACGAAGCGTCCCATGCCTGGGTGGCAATGGCCGGTCCACTTATTGGTGGAGTCACTTCTGGAATCTTCTTTTGGGCAGGAGCAATCACCGACAACAACTGGCTTATGGCTACGGGCAATCTGGGTTTCATTTTGAATCTTATTCAATTGATACCGGCTCGACCGCTGGATGGCGGTTTTGTGATTACTGCAATTTCAAAAAAAATACTTATTCCAGGCATTTTATTCTTGGTGCTTTTCGCTGTCTATCGTCAATCGGTGCTGCTCTTTTTTATTGGCATAATCTCGATATTCGAATTGCTCGACACAATCACCGGCAGCAGACAAATGGAGCTCAGAGCTAGCACGAGCGAGGCTAAGACGCTGGGAGAACTGATCAGGGAAATCGAGAAATTACCGAACAGCGAAGTAATGAAACCAGCCAGCATGGACCAGCGCTGGCTCATCGGAATTTCATACATAGTCCTTGCTGCATCCCTGGGGCAGCTCTACACCGTATCAAGTTCGCTTTTGCCGAATTTGCACCGCTGATTTGGCAATTATTGGTTCTGTGATGTCAATCTGCTAGTCTTTCCCCTGCTGAGAAGGGAAAGCTTGAATTTTAGATAACCGAGAGTGAAGTCGCATGGCTAAGGAAAAAGAGTCGAAAGTATTTCTGCACCCGTTTCAGGATCGCCATCTAAACTTCCCTCAGCGGCCTTGCTTAATTTCCGACCTGAAGTTTTTCCTGATGCCTGATGGTCTGGGCATTCAGGTGCGCGGTGGAGAGTCAATCGTTGTACTGCGCGGGCAACTTTGCGATTCAGTAATTCCCTGGCTCTTATCTGTGCTGGATGGTTCACTTTCAGTTGAAGAGATTTTTGCTAAGTGCCCCGCTGATGTGAAGCCGCAACAGTTGTCGCGCGCGTTTGTGGTTATGTTCAACAGGGGATTGTTTGCAGAGGCGCCTAAGGCTTGCAAAATCAACGAAGCGGATGCGGTGGCACGAAAGCAATTGCTTTTCTTTGGACGCAAGCTGGGAGTGACAAGAGTCAACTCATCCGCCCAGGAAGTCCAGGAGAAATTGGCTTCTTCGCAAGTAATTCTAGTCGGCGATGGACTTTTCGGTACAGCCACTTTTGATATTCTTTTGCGTTCGGGTTGCACCGGTCTCAAATGCATTGATTGGTCCGACGAGGGATTGATGTCCCAATCCGTACAACAATCTTTGGCATCCGTCGGGGTTGAAACGCTGGCACCTCCTGTAGTATCGCACTCGGCCGACAACCTGCTGGCTCTGCTGGAGGAGATGTTGCCCGCGGCCGATTTGCTTGTAACAGCAACGACCTGCGGATCAAACCGCTTATTCGGTGAAATCAACAAATTGTGCTTAAGGTACCTTGTGCCATGGCTTCGAGGCAATGATGATGGAGTGAATGCCGAGATTGGCCCGTATGTGAATCCATACAATAATGCCTGCTATCGCTGTTTGATTTTAAGAAGAAGTAGTGCCGCAGAGTATGCAATTGAAGAAGAATTGTTTGATCGAAAGCTTGCTGATTCAGGAGGCGAGCTGGTCCATCACGGCGAGTATCTTGCCGGCGCCACCGTAGGCGCCAGTATCTTGAGCGCAGAGACCATTCGCATTTTGACACGTATGACCAAGCCCTCGGCTGAGAATTCAGTTTTACGGGTAACTGTTGACGGTGGCTTTGTGCGCGATTCATTTGTGCGAGTGGCCAGATGCCCTGACTGTTATCGTGGACAGATAAAAACGACTCTGGAGGCTGCCGCAACAGAGACTCGCGCATGAAAGCACGCTTCACGGAAAACGCTAAACTGCAGGCGGGAGAATGGCAATGAATACTGACGAATTTAACGGATCGCCTGCAGATCAGTACCATCTGGCCAGTTGCAATTCGAGCACAACTAAAGGACTGCCGAGTCAGTTTCAAATCAACTACGAAATGCGTATTCTCGATCTGGTCAGAGAGTCACCGCTGCGCATCGACAACGCCACTGAGCGCATCGCCCTCGATGTTGATAGAGAGCGTGTGTCCATGAGCATCGAGGAAGCGATTACATCTCGCGAGAGCATTCGGCAATATGGAACCGATCCGATCACTCTCAGTCAACTCGCCAAGCTGCTTTATCTGGGAAATGGCATTCGTAAGCTGTCCACGCCCGATAAGCGCGATTACATTCACCGGCGCAATGTGCCTAGTGCAGGCAATTTAGGTTCTGTTGAGGTGTATTGCATCAGCTTGAATGTGGAAGGATTGAAGCAAGGTATTTATCACTTTGATGCGCTCAACCACGAGCTGGAGCTCGTTCGCTCCGGAGACTTCACAACCTGGCTTAAGGAATTTGTCTTTTATCAGCTCGAAGCGGCTGAAGCCGCGGCAATGCTGGTATTAACCAGCCAGCAAGCAAGAATATCCCAGAAGTATGGAATTCGAGCTTATCGAATGGGGCTTCTGGATGCCGGACACGTCTCGCAGAATATCTTCCTGGCGGCGACCGGAATGAATCTGGCGGTCTGGGTGACTGGAGGATTCGTCGATGACGAGCTCAATACGGCGCTTGGTCTTGATGGATTGGACCGATGCGCTCTTTTGACCCTGTGTTTGGGAAATAAACGCACTTAATATACCGATGCAAGCCGTTTGCATATATTCGTTTTTGATAGAACTGGCCCTGATCTAACCCGATTTCATGTTGTCAATGAGATAGCATCAATAAGATTACTTAGTACCTGGAAACACTTTATGGACTCAAAGCCATTATTTGCAGAAGACTACAAGGCTTATCTCTTGAAGGTGGAGCCGAGTTTGCAGAAAAGCGATTTAGTAGATCTTGAATTGCTTAACTTCCTCAAGCAACCCACGAAAGTGGCAGGACCCTGCAATGGGGGGGCGCTTTCGCCCCTTGATTGGTGGTCGGAAAGTTAAGTTCAGTTGTTCCTTCAATCGTTGATTTTAAGCAGAATTGAAAACAATGAATTCAAAGAAATCTTTCTCAGAAGACTATCTAGCCTATCTTTCGAAGATCGAACCATCTTTGCAAGACAGCGCTCTGGACGATATTGAGTTGGTCCCGGACTGCAGAAAGTCGATGGAAGTAGCAGGCCCCTGTAATAGTGCACTCTCGCCCCTTGACTGGTGGTCGGAAAGTTAACTGCAGTTGACCTTGCGTCAGTTATTTCTAAGCAGAGTTGTAAACATGAATTCAAAATCGTCCTTTTCCGCAGGTGCGTCCTGCCCGATATCGAACTACTCGATATCAAACTAATTCCAGACTGCCGCCAGGAAAGTCAGGTAGCAGGGCCTTGCCAAAATCCCGCACTGGCGCCTTTGAACTGGTGGATTTAAGAGTAACCAATTCGCCGTTTTAAAAGGCAAAGCAGTTTTCCTTGTCACCTAATATCCGGTCACAAGCAGGCGCATTATCTCCGGTTCTCGATTGGGTAGACGGTCGTTTCGGACCGATTTTGCGCGTGCAGGGATTTAGACCGGCGCTGCCCGAACCAGACTGGTGGACCTTTACTTGCGATGCGGTCAGACCGGTCGGCAGGCATTTTTCTGCCACCAGCAATAATTCGCAAGGCACATCATTGGATGAAAGCGAGGCACTCAAAAGGGCCCTTGGGGAAGCGATTGAGCGCTATGTTTGCGCAAACTCATTTGATCCTGATCACACCCATTCGCTTACAGCAGCGCAGAGTCCTGTCGTCGCTCAGCTGGCGCGCTGTGCCTTAGACGAGGACTGTTCGGAAAGCTACAAAACCATTAGCCCCCAAGCTCAACTAACTCACAGTCTGATGAGTTCTCTTTCAAATCAGACTTCCGTGCCGGTTCCATCCGGATATGTGCACCTATCGTTTGTGCCGCCGGATAAAGAGCCAAAGATAACAACTCCCAACAGCTCCGGATGCGCCTTCCATACTGAATTGCCCAAAGCCATTTTAGGTGGCTTGTGCGAACTGGCTGAGCGAGACGCGGCTATGGGTTTTTGGTGGAATCGAAAGATCGCTGCACGCCTGGTATTAAATCAATGCATATTGCCTTTTGCACTTACAGATAGGATTTCGCGCATTGAACACTCAGGGATACGTGTAAAACTCTTTGATATTTCAACAGACTTTCCCATGCCGATTATCCTTTGCGTTTTATCCGGTCCACACTACCCATACCAGAGTTTTGGCACGGCTTGTGATACCGACCTCGGTACGAGCTGCATCAAGGCAATTGATCAGGCAATAGCAGTTCGTTTCAAACAAATCAAAAACACAACCAAGGCCAAAATACTATCCAGAGAACATTTCGATTGGGTGCACGATCTGGAAGATCAAGCGGAGCTTTATGCTTCCTGGAAGAACTGCCCGGCTCTGGAATTTTTCATGGAGTCCGACTCAGAGATTTTCTATTCACAGATGGAAGAGCGAACTTGGTGGCAACCGGGCGGAGAATTGGATGATTTAAGCACACTGTCGCGGCAGCTGGAATCAAATGGTTTAACTGTTTTATGGAGCGATATAACCACAGATGATGCCAGACAGTTTGGACATTGCGTACGAGTTGTGGTGCCTCAACTGATACCGCTTTCGGTGCAACACTCGATTCGCTGGCTGGGGGCACAACGTTTGTACTCAGGTATGTACTCAAAGGAAACCGGCGTGCCGTCAGCAAAACATTTCAATCCCTTCCCGCACCCATTTGCTTAAAGACAAGGTTTTCATATTCAAGGTCCCTTTTGAATGTGCCTGCGCAATTGTTTCTTGCGCAACCATTCCTGAAATCCGTTCTTCAATGGTTTTTCAAGCAATATTCTGCGTTGGTTGTACCTCGCACAACGCTCCAGCGGGGAAAACCAGGGAGCAGTCCTGAAACTCGTGTTTTGATAGTAGTCGGCCATGCTCTTAAATACTTGAGCAAATGATTCGTTCAAATCCTTAAGTCCTAAGATGTCTCCGGCGCTAATGTCGCGTTCAAAAGACTGCGGGCGTGGCAGACTAAGTGCCTGAAAGGCAATCAGGTTCATCACGCACTTTGCGCAACTGCAGCAATTTCTGTCTCTATCAGAAGCGCTGTAACAGACACGCAGGTTGTTAAAGCCTTCCGTCCATTTAGATATTGCTTTTTGCTTGTCTTCTCGTGACGTCGAGGAGCCATCGTGAACCACAGCAAATGCATCACTCGAAAGCATTCTGTCAGTGATGATATTGCTGCCCCAGGGAAAGTCGAGCATACTGTAATCGTAAGTGCTGGCGATCAAACCGGCACCATAACGATCTTGAAACAGCATCAGGCAGGCGGCAATGGCTGCTCCGTGCGTCATCTCCCAGTCCGGGTGATAGAGATTGCTCTTCATCGTGAGCAACTTCAGTCCAACCGATTTAAGCGTCATAGCCGCTGTTTCTGCCGCCCTGGAAAATTGCTCTTCCTGGTCGAGAGGAATGTCGAATCCATGCACAAGAAGTCCAGCC
>CAZHEZ010000121.1:0-24117 GCA_964531315.1 uncultured Candidatus Obscuribacterales bacterium
GGCCATGAAGCTATATCAAAGATTGCCCGATCTTCTCAGGCAGGCAAATGGCGACCAGCCGATTCCTGAAATGGAATTGAAGGTAATAAAAGACAATCAGCGCTACCAGCAACTTCCGGACATGATCGCTCAGGCCGTCAGAAAAGCGGAAGCGTCACGAACTGCTGAGCCTAGAGTGGGCGATACGGACGAAATCGTCAGCGGCGGCGATCACCGGTCGACCAGTGAAACCGGTGATCCATATGCTGATCTCTTGCGACGTGCTGCTGAAGGCGAAAAACTTGATCCTTTGGAGGCAAGGCAGCTTGAAGGACTGCATGAAAATCGCATGTCGGCCGATCTCGATAAGCTCTCTCTTGAAGAGCGTATCGCTGAAACCAAGCGCACACTGGAAGCTGAAAAGCAGGCTGCCGAAAAGGGAAGCGAAGCTCCGGTGCCGCCCGAAGGATTCCAAAAGGGCGAAGCGATCTGGCGCAATAAAGAACATGATGTGCCGGTCGAAGTGGAAGCGTATCTGGGTGAACAGGGTGGCCGTCACTATGTAAAAGTAAAGGATCAAAATACTGGCATTCCGCTTGATGAAATCGTCTATCCGGAAAAACCCGAAAATCTAGAACGTCCTGCCGAACTGACTGGCGACCAAAAGGTCGTCAACATGCCGGATGTCGATGTGGTCAAAGAAACCAACGGCATGTTCGGCACGACCTACACGCAAGGCAATCGCCTCTTGAAAGAAGCCGTCACCAGTGCCTATCTGGCAGTTGTCGGTGAAGGCCAGGTGGCGAGCGATGCGGCCGGTCATTTGAGAAAAATCGTCACGGCTACTGATGGCAACGAGCTTAAGCCGGCCCTGGAAATGATCGCTGCCAATCATCCTGAGATAGAAGCGGTCATAAAGACGGCCCTGGATGGTGTTGAAACACCAGAGCCGAAGCCGCAGCAGATTACGCTTAAGGACATCGAAACCCATCGCCCCCATGATCTGGCCACGCTGATGAATGAGGGCATAGATCTGGCCTCTCGAGCGGTCAATGGCGATGCCGCCGCCCAGGCTCAACTGAAAGAATTCGCTCAGCGCAGCGTCGATGCCACCGATCCGGCCAACCCTGTATTCGACGTGCAAGAAGGCATGATGAAGGTGGCGCGCGCTTATCCTGAGCTTTCTCGCACAGTCTACGACGCCTTCCAAGACACTCTTTCCAATAAGCAGCTGGTCGAATTCGGCACCAAATTCGTCAAAGAGTCGGTTGCCGGCGACGCAGAAGCGACGCGCCTTTTGGACGAGTTTGCTCGCAATCACAATCACGCCGAAGTAAAACGCGGCATGATCGACGCCGCCAAACAAAACGTCGACATCGCTGATGCTGTTTATGACCGCTACAAAGACGCGCTCACCCTGGACGACAAATTCTGGTACGGCGGCAAATATCTGGCCGACGCAACAAACAACGGACAGGCTGGTATGGACCGCCTGCTCAAATTCGCCAGAGAAAACCCGGATTCGGAAGTATTGTCGTTCTTGCGTTATTTCACGGACATGAACCCCCAATACAAGGACGCTTTCTATGAAGGCTTCGGCCAGTTGGAAGGTCCCCGTAGCGATGTTCCCGCCGTCGAAGCAGCCGGTAAGTTGATTGACGCGCGTCTTGCCGAATTGCTTGGACAACCGGCTGCCGAACAATCTGCGCTGCCGCTGATTACAGAAATTTCCGAAGCTTTGAATGCCAGAATGTTGAATGGCGAGTCCTATCAATCGGCTCAGGATGCTATCTCGAAAAACCTGGACAGACTGGCACGTCTGAAAGGTCTGGATGACACCGACTTCCTCAAGCAAGCTGTTAAGGAAGCGGCCTGGCCCACTGATGCTAAAACACTTACCGAAGCTGACAAAGTCTTCGACGCCGTCATCGCTCGCCAGAAAGCTGAAGAAGCTGGAACGGCATTGCCGCCGGAAGCCAATCCGCTTGAATTCATACGAGAAATAAATGAAGCCGTGAAGCTGCGTAAAGCAGCGGGCATGCGCACCGATGACGCGGCTGCCGCCTTAAAGAAAAATCTCGACCGCCTGGCCCAATCCAAAGGATTGGACAATGCCGACTTCCTCAACGATTCAATCGTTGAGGCCATTGTGCCTTCCATGTCTGATGGCGAAGACAGCATCACCAGAATCGGTAAAGAACAGCTGGAGATGCAAATCGCCGACAAGAAGGCGAAGGCCGAGAATGGCGAAAGAACGTCTTTGCCGGATGGAGAACAGTATGTTCGCGCCGTCTGGGCCGAGATGATGGATTACATGGGCAAAGGCTTCGGCAAAAACATTCCGGACATGCTCAGCCGGGCCCGCCAGCGCCTTGAAATTCAAGCCGCGCTCAATGGCGAGCCGGATGCCAACGATATGCTGCCCTTCCTGGCCGAAGCCGGCACCTTCGCACACCAATCGGGAGCACGTCCGGGTCCTGAAAATCTTACCGTTGATGTCACTCCTGAAAATCAAGCCGACGTTACCAAACGCGTGGCTGATTTCCGCCAGATCGCCAACAACTCCAAATTGCCGCAAGATCCTGAATTTACCGGCACTTTGCAGGAGCGCATGAATCAGTGGTTTGAGCATCAAATGGGTGTAAGACGCGATCTATTTGACTGGTTGAACAACAATAAAGATCTCTGGGGCTATGCTCAAGATTATGCAGCGGCCACGCAGTTCAGCCCGATTGCCGCCATGATCGACTCATATCCGCACACCGACACCAGATTTCTCAACGATTTCCCATCCTATCAACCCGGACTTTTTGCACCGAAGCCGCCTCGCGTTGAAGTGCCTCGCGACACGCAAGATATACCAGAAGATCAGCAGCCGACGGACGGCCAAGCACAAATCAATCCGACGATTGCTAAAGCCATTGAAAATATGAATTCCGGCGACGGCGACTTGCAGCTGGCCGGCGCCACGGAATCTCAATATTTGATGAATCCACGGGCCCGAGGCGTCGAACAATTCAGCCGCTGGCGCCAGATTATGTCCGCCAACGTCGATCGCTTGCCGCCTGCCTACAAGAGTCTCTTCAATCGACCTGATCTCGATGCCATTCCGGACGATGTGCTCATGGAATTCCTTTCTGCCAATAAAGCTGAGGCTGCACCAAAGAAGGGTGGCTGGTCCTGGGAAAAGGACATGCCGGAAGCAAGAGTCAGCCATCTGGAGCAAGCGCTCGATGCCTTCAAGACTGCCGATATGAAGGATCCCACTAAAGCTGACCAGCCGGGCATGGCAGATGCCACTCAAACCGCCACTGCCCTTGGTGTCAAGTTGGCGAAGGCTGTAGCCAGCGACAGACCGCTGCTCGACGACATTCTCTTCAAGATTGGTGATACAGCACCTTTCCGCACAAAGTACAAACAAATGATTTCGGCCATGCTTGAGAATTCCGACGGCACTACTGCGATCAAAGGCGTCATGGAGAAATTCAACGAAATTCAAGCTGTGCGCCAGACCTATCAGCCGCGTGTTCCGAAAGGACAGCCGCGCGTCGCGATGACTCCTGAGGCGACTCAAGAAATGATGGGTAAGATTCAACAGATCATCGATCAGGCTCGCGCCATTGCCTTGCAAACAAATCCTTCCGATCCCAATGCTCTGAGCAAAATGATCTATGAATTGGGTCTGGGCACGGCTGAACGCGATGCAACACCGTTCAAACCTAAGCAAGGCGGCGGCGGTGATCGCAAACCCCCGCGTCAATAGCGTTTTGAATTGTAGCCGGCGCCTTGCAGGCGCCCATCCAGAATTGCGCGTGCAACACGCAGGCTACGAACAAGCTACGAACAAGCCACCAGCTACATGCCATTCATGGCATTTTGAAACTCGTTTAAGGCAAAGGCGTCGAAGAGAACGAAGCGCACTTCTTCAATTGAGGAAGGCGCTTTGAAAAACTCGCTGGCTGTGGAAATGGCTATGGGGGCGGCTTTATCCAGAGGGAACCCATAAGCGCCGGTAGAGATGGAAGGAAAGGCAACTGTTTTCAAATCATATTGAGCAGCCAACCTCAGGCTTTCTCGATAGGCGCTGGCCAGTGTTTCTTCCTCATTGCTGCCGCCGCCGTACCAGACCGGTCCGACCGTATGAATGACATGCCTGGCTTTGAGTTTGCCACCACCGGTGATGACAGCCTGCCCGGCCGGTAATTGCCCCTGCAGGGCGCGAATCTGTTTGCACTCTTCGAGAATTTCCGCTCCACCGGCTCTGTGAATAGCTCCGTCTACGCCTCCTCCGCCCATCAGGCTGGAATTGGCAGCATTGACAATGGCGTCCACATCTTCGCGCGTGATGTCCCCGCGCAAAAGACGGATAGTTTTGCCATTGACGGTTTTATGCAGATCTGAAGTGGCTGGTGTTTCCGCCATAATATTCCGCCTTTCTAAGGGCTGGCCCACAGTTTCAAGAACTCGGCGCTTTTAAGTCAGAGCCAGCTTGATGTCGTAAAGCGTTTCTTTCTCGCTTTCTATTTGACCGAGCTTGGAATATTGTACTTCTCTGAATCGTCCGTCTGATGAAAGCGACTTCAATGAAAGGACAAAAGGGCTCTTCTTGCCGGCTTGATCGTGATAGCAAAGAAAGCGCGCCGTCCATTTGTCGGCTTCCTGAAATTTTTCGTAAATGAGCCGTCCGAGGCGATCGCGGACTTGCTCTGCTGAGCCGTCTTTGCGTGTGGTGATGGTGCGGGTTGAGAAGTCCTGAGCCAGCTCTTCGACAACAGTGGTCCCCTCATTACTGGTAAGAATCCGCCTGGAGCGCGGAGTCTGGAACGGTTTGAATTGATTTGACTTAGTAAAATCTGACAGTTGGGCGATCAGGTCAATTTCGTGCTGATGGAAAGGAATGTCGTAGCGCTTTTCTGTCTTATTGAAAGGCACTGCCGGCCGCTTGAAGGGAGTGGAAGTGCTCACATCCTCAGTCTTGCCGTCGTCCGGGGGAGCGAAAATATCTTCTTTTATGGGCGCTTCAGTCTTAGACATCGGCGGTAAGCCGATGTGCTGGAAAAGACGGCGGGTCTCGGTAATTTCTTGTGCTTCTATTGCAGGTGGACTACCGCCCGGGGTGGACGGCGTCTTGGTCGCTTTAGGTTGCAAGAAATTCGATCCGGACGTCGACATTGATTTCCCAATTGATTGGGACATCCTTGCCTCACCCTTTGGTAGGTTTGGTGATTTGCTGAACCAAATTGTCTTACTAATGCGTCGTCCGTGGAAGTACGGCTGCGCAACCTAATATTGTGCGCGTGAGGTGGTTGATTGTCAAGATCGTATAAAGTTGGGGGTTTCGCCCTCAAACAAAGACCCGATCTCACCTTTGGATTACCTGGCAGGTTGAAAGCGGTCCAGTCGAGATGCAATTAATATGACGGCGGCGGAGGCTGCGGGGTAGGGGGAGGCGGCGGCTGGCCCGTCGGGGGTTGGACGTCCCGGGCTAGTACTACTCTATTTTGACCTTGTTTGGCTCTGTCTCGGGCGCGTTTTGCCAAAACGATGAGCTTGTCCAATTCCTGGCAATCTTCGGGAACGGTGGCCACACCGAAAGCCAGAGCCAGACTGCGTGAGTCCATATCTGAAGAAAGCGGTGCTTCCAGAAGTACGCTGACGATACGGTTGGCCAGCGCTCCTGCCGCCATCGAGTTGGTATTGGGCAGCAAAATTGCATAGTCGAAGGTTTCGTAGTGACCAACCTGGTCTACCTGCCGTTTAACCAGACCAATACGCTGCATGGCCCGGCGCACGCCGAGCATTTGCAATGCTTCTACCGAGGTACCCCCGGCGGCATTTGTTTTGCGAATGCCCATCGAGAATATCAGCAGTGAGAAAGGCAAGTTGAAATACTCGTATCTGAGGTATTCCTGGTCGAGGTAATAAATGAAAGCGTGATAAGTGAGAATGCCCGTCTCCGGCCTGAGCAAGTTTTTGGTCACTTGCTGAATGGCCGTTTCGTCGATGCCCAGCGCTTTCAGGTTGGCCAGGCGACTTTGCTGCGGGGCCTGGTCGGTGACTTGAATCAAACCGCAACTGACCAGGTTGAACAAAATCGGCACCCAGCCCACTTTATTCATCGGGCGTTTTCTCAAAAGATCAAAGAGCGAATTCTTGTTGTCGATAAGCTCGTAGAAATCGAGCTGTTGCGTAAGGTCTAATGGTGCGCCTTTCGATAAACGCGCTTGAAACTCTTCTTCCGAGATCATGGCGTTTTTCTTGACCAAAACCGATTCCATCTTCAAGCCGGCCGAGTCAAGATATTTTGATTGGTCGAGCAAAGTGACGCCTTCCATGAGCATGGCGTCGAGCCGACGGGTGACTGATTTGTCGGCCGTCTGCTCATCGGGCCAGAAGCGGAATTCGCCCACTTGCCAGGTAATCAATTCAATCAAGGCATGATCGCCTTTTACTTCCTTGATGATGGCATGAACCGGGTTGCCGTCGACGAAGAAAACCTCTGCCTTTTCGGAGCGAGTGCGAATGTCCAGTTTGCCGGTCATTTTTGCCAGGTTGATAGACTGCAGCAAGTTAGGCACTTGCAGGTTTTTCAAATCACCTTCAAGAGTCGCCTTGGCCCCCGGTCTGGGTGGCTCAAAGGTGACCGGTTGCATGCCGCCGCCGATGGTCGGATTGGTGACGGTGGCGGTCACAGTCGCTGTTCCGACATCGGATGCCTTACCGAGAAGGGCTGATGACGGAACGAAGTCTTCTACGGAATTGGAGCCGGATGCGGTGGCCAGCAGATTGCAGATCAGGCTGATATCGCGGGTGGCATAATTCCAGACCTCGACGTTGCCCGACAGTCCCAGTTCGAACATGGCCCAGTTGGGGTCGCCCTGCTCGTGGTCGTATCTGACTGAAAGAATAAAGTCGTGTTTTCTGTCGACGCCTGTCCAGGGCAATTCCACCCAGCGTCCGATGATTTTCTTGGCTTCCTGCGAGAGAAACTCAACGTCTCCATAGCTTGGCATAGCCGATTGCTTTGGAAGTCTAACGTTGCGGGGACCTGCAGCTTTTCCTGATCCAAACATTGGTTTCTATCGTTACCGTGTAACTAGTATCTGTTATATACGACCTGGCGCAATTACTGTGTTCCACGGCAGGACAAGAATCTACCGCATTTGTTTGAGAATCGGGTCTCTGTGACGGATCAGCTGCCGCTCTCAGAAAAATTATCAGCCGAAATCCCCCGATTGGCGTAGTCGGAATCGTCCTCAGCTTACGACGCCGGGGCTGGAAAACAAGAGGCGGATTGAGCAATCAATCCGCCTCTCAAATCTATGCCGGTCTGACGCCGCTTGTGGCTGCCATTGGCAATTTCCAGCTTAAGGGTAGAGACCTCTCAGCCGCTTTGCTTCGGCAATGCGACCGACGCCGATGCGCAGCGCTGCCATTCTTGGTCTCAATCCACTGCGCGTGCTCATCTCGAAAACTTGATCGCAGGCGCGGCCCATAATTTCTTCCAGGCGATTGTTTACTTCCGCTTCCGTCCAGAAAAGATGCATCATGCCCTGCACCCACTCGAAATAGCTGACGGTTACACCGCCTGCATTGGCGAGAATGTCAGGGACAATTTTGATGCCTTTTTCGTGCAGATACTGGTCTGCTTCGGTGCTCGTCGGTCCGTTGGCGCCTTCAACAATAATGCGGCAATTGATGTTGCGCATATTCTTGAGGTTGATTTGGTCGCCCAGTGCGGCCGGAACCAGCACGTCGCATTCCAATTCCAGAAGTTCCTGGTTGGAAACTGTTTTCGATCCGGCAAAACCCTCCACTCTGCCCATCTCGGAGATGTAGGCCAGAAGGCGAGGAATGTCCAAACCGTCGGGATTGTAGATACCGCCGTAAACATCGGAGACGGCGACAATTTTGTAGCCCGATTCGTGCAGCAATTTTGCAGTCACTGAGCCGACGTTGCCAAAACCCTGAACCACCACTGAAGGTGATTTAGTTTTGATTTCGTAGTGTTCGATAGCGCGTCTGACGCAATAGGCGACACCGCGACCGGTGGCTTCATTGCGACCTAGAGAGCCGCCGATTGAGATTGGTTTGCCGGTGACGACGGAAGGTACGGTGTGACCCACATTGATGGAATAGGTATCCATAATCCAGGCCATGGTCTGCTCGTTGGTGTACATGTCCGGAGCCGGAATGTCCTTGTCAGGACCAATCAAGTTGATGATTTCGGAAGTGTAGCGGCGGGTCAATCTTTCTGTTTCGCCGATGGAAAGTTTCCAGGGCTCAACCCGGATGCCGCCCTTGGCGCCGCCGTAGGGAAGCCCCATCAGCGCGCATTTCCAGGTCATCAGCATGGCCAAACCGGAAACTTCGCCCAGGTTGACATCTGGGTGGAAGCGGATGCCACCTTTGGCAGGTCCGAGGGTGACGTCGTGCTGAACTCGATACCCAGTAAATGAACGAACGGTGCCGTCGTCCATACGCACCGGCACCGTCACAATCAAAGCTCTTTTGGGATAGCGCAGTCTTTCGTGCAGCTCTCTATCCAACCCCATTTCCAGCGCGACTTCGTCCAGTTGACGCTGCGCCATGAGGAAGTGCTCTGTTTCGCACTCCATCTTCGGGCGCTCCACTGGTTTCAAGACTGCCATCGCAGGACCTCCTTAGATTGCTGACTATGCTTCGAGCTTAAGTAACAAGTTTGAAGTTGCATAATGTTACCGCTGCTATGCATCAGATATTCAGGCTATTAGGAAGTCTTCGCCCTAATTATTTCTCACCAGTCTTCAAGGTCTTGTAAAACTAAAGAAACTGTGAATGCATCAATATATCAACGTTTCGACGGTCAGGCTCCACCCCGGGCTTGCACCATATTTGGTGCGCAGCGCAGAGCCACCGGCAAAATTTTCGCGGACTGCCCTGCCATTTTCATTGTCGTTTCCAACAACTTTTAGACTCACATATTTGACTCACATATTTGACTCACATATTTGACTCACATATTTGACTCACATATTTGACTCACATATATTGATTGGCTTTCCAGTCGCTTTTTTACGAACGGGGTATGATCTCGCAGTGGAGAAAGCAGGACTTTTGAAAGCCCCATGAAGATAACGGCAGATACGATACTCAATCTGCTATTCGTTTTTCTGCCGATTCCTTTTCTGGCGGAATACCTGCACTGGTCGCCGGTTGTCGTATTCGGCAGCTCCTGTCTGGCTATCATCCCCCTGGCCGGCATTATGGGCAAAGCGACGGAATATCTGGCCGACCGCGTCGGTTCCGGGTGGGGCGGCCTTCTCAATGCCTCTTTCGGCAACGCCTGCGAACTGATTATTGCTCTTTCGGCTTTGCGAGCCGGTTATGTCGACATGGTGCGAGCCTCCATTACCGGTTCGATCATCGGAAACATCCTTTTGGTTTTGGGCGCCAGTATGATCGCCGGTGGAATTAAGTACCAGACGCAAACATTCAACCGCACCGCAGCCACTACTTCCGCTACTCTTCTTGCTCTTGCCGCGATCAGTCTTTGCGTGCCTGCCGTTTTTCACCACGCCGCGCACAAGGGCGCCCATGTCAATGAATTGCGCCTGGCTCTGGTCATTTCCGGCGTGCAATTCGGAGTCTATTTGCTCAGCCTTTTGTTCAGTTTGAAGACTCACGCCCAGCTTTATGTCTGCGAAGTGGACAGCGAAAAGGAAGAAGCGATTGGCACAACCGGCTGGACAGTGCGCAAAAGCATCATCGTGCTTGCCGTCTCTACCGTGCTCGTGGCCATTCTTTCCGAGTTTCTCACTCATGCCGTTGAAGAAGCAGCGCATACTCTCGGCATGACCCAGCTATTCATAGGGACCGTTCTGGTAGCCATCGTCGGCAACGCCGCCGAGCACAGCACAGCCGTCATGATGGCTTTGAAAAACAAAATGGATCTGAGCATGAATATCGCTCTGGGCTCGGGCGCTCAGATTGCCCTCTTTGTCGCACCCGTAATTGTTTTTGCCAGCTTCCTTCTCGGCCATCCGATGCGCCTGCTCTTCTCTGAATTCGAGCTGCTTTCCGTTGTCGTCTCCGTAATCATTCTTGGCTATGTGGCCACCGACGGCGAGTGCAATTGGTTGGAAGGTGTCCAACTTTTGGCTGTCTATCTGATTTTATGTTCTGCGTTCTATTTTGCTTAGTGGAAAAAATTGTTTGGATAGCAAATGAGTATGACAACAAACATGAATAGGTTCCCGAATGCCTGAGCTGCCGGAAGTGGAAACAGTCCGCCTGGGCCTGGAAAAATTCCTCGTGGGAGACAGTTTCTCGGGCGTGCAAGTGCTGCGCAATGACTCGGTTGGTTATCCGTCCGTGAAAGATTTTGTCAAAGGTCTGACCGGGCGCCAGGTGGTCTCTGCTCACAGGCGTGGCAAGTATCTGCTCATTCAATTAGATTCAAACGCCGGTCTGGGCGTGCATTTGCGTATGTCCGGCCGCTTGATCGTAGCGGATAAAAAACATCGCGCTGCCCAATTCTTGCGCGTTTTGATCAAGCTAAAAAGCGGGCGGGAGCTGCGTTTTGAAGATATGCGCGTGTTCGGGCGCCTCTGGTATGTGCCGCCTGGTGAAGATTTTCTGAATGTTATTCCCGCCCTGCAAGAGCTTGGACCAGAGCCGCTTGAAGGTTTATCTCCCGACTATCTCGTCACGGCCATGCGCGGCAAGAAACAAGCGATCAAAACAGCGCTTTTGGATCAAACCATAATCGCCGGTCTGGGCAACATCTACGCCGATGAAGTGCTGTTTCAAACCGGCATCCACCCGCTGTCTTTAGCTGGCTCCATCAGTGAAAAGGAAGCGGCAAAACTGGTTGTCGCTATCGAAGAGACGCTCCGCAAGGCGATTCACCATGGCGGTACTACTCTTCGTGACTACGCCAATAGCGAAGGCGTCAACGGCAATTATCAAAACGAGACCTGGGTTTATGGCAGAGAGGATGAGCCTTGCCGTGTTTGCGGCACAGAAATCGAACGGATAAAACTAGCTGGTCGCTCCGCGCATTTCTGTGGGCAATGTCAAAGAAAATTGAGAGCTAGATCTGTTATACGCCCTGCTAGACGTTGAATGTTTGGGGCGCATCTTCAAGGTTCTGGTCACCGCCTGCGGTGCAGCTATTTGGGCTCCGCAGTTGCTGTTTTTCCTTTGCGCATAGATTGTACGGCCACGCATATAGCAGCCGGGATACAGGCGACCAGGACGAAACAGATGAAGTGCTGCACGGTGGCAATAGCCAGTGCCAGCTCTTGATTCAAGCCGGAAGTTTTCATCAAGGCCTGGCTGACCAGGTAGTGGTAGCCACCGACTGAGCCTGGCGTCGGGACCAGGACTCCAATTGAGCCGATCGTGAAGGTAATAAGCGAATTTAGGGGGGTGACTTTGTCCTGGATGTTGAAAGCCAGAATGGTCAAATATAGGTTGAGCCAGTAGCAGCCCCAGATGGCAAAGCTCAAGAAGGCAATGGCCGGGTAAACAACTGGATTGGTCAGCGATTTAGTACCGATTCCGAATTGGTCCGATAAATCTGCCAGTTTCAAGGACAATTTCGTCGGCAGCTTGGTTTTCACAATCTCTTGATTGAGAAACCAGCGCATGATTGTCGAAACGTGCGGCAGTACTGCCAGACCGACAAATGTGGCCACAGTCAGCCCGATGCCCCCGGGCACGAGCCAGCTGGGCAGTTCTCCGAACATGGATTTGGGAACGACCATAAGAGTAATGCCCAAAAGCAGGGCCAGAAGGGCGATATCCAGAAGCCTGTCAATGAACATTGTCGGCACTACACCCGCGATCGGCAGTTTTTCCGTGCGCGAGATGGACACTAGCCGCACGACTTCGCCGCCGCGGGGCACGGCGATATTGACGGCGTAGCCCATCATGACGGCGGTGAAGGAATTAAACAGACTGATTTTGTGGTCACTCAATGGATTGAGCAGCAAGATCCAGCGAATTGACCGCAATACGTGGCTGATAACACCGTTAATCAGCAGTAAAGTCAAAAAAATGGGGTTTGCTTTGAGCGCATAAGCCCAAATCGTGGCCAGGTCGCATCCGCGAAAAGAAAAATAGAGCAGCGCCGCTGCCGCTGCAATCATGACTACCTGCTTTATCAGGCTCTTGACGGCGCTTTCTTTCTTTGTGGGCGGGGTTTCCGCCTCGGTCTGATTCTCGGTCTGTATCATTGGTGCCTGTTATCCGGGTTCCTGGTCGGACTGAAGCAGCAATCGTACAACAAGGGCGACTGAGACGAGTGGCTGATATTTCATACACCGAGACAGAAACAGATTGTTCTTCTCGGGGATTCAGTAATACTTATTAGGGGTATGTGGAAAATTGAGGAGAGGCTATTACCTTATCTCCCCTTTCAGTTTTGTGCGACGGCGCGAGTCAAATTCTTGTGCCTGATTTATTCAAACGGAATTCTAAATGGCGTTTCAAACGGTATCCAGCTCGGTGACTTAAATGGTCGACAAAAAGAAAAATGTTCTCCTAATTGAAGACGACCCTAAGGTTGCTAAAGAGCTGCAAAAGGTGCTCAATTCCGGCGCTGATTTCGCCATGGAATGCGTGGACCAGCGAGCCGGTTTGAAACGTATCGAGAAGGGCGGACTGGATGTCATTCTCATGGATTTGCCGGTCAAAGACGGCTTGGACGCCTTTTTGAAAGTGAAAGCGGAAGCGCGGGTGCCGGTTTTGGTCTTGAGCGGCGACGATCAAGAAAAAACCGCCGTCGAGGCTGTCAAGCACGGCGCCAGCGACTACATATTAAAGAGCGGAATTGACGACCGCGCGCTTTATCAGTCGATCAGACACGCCATCGAGTTGAAAAAGACGCAAGAGGCGCTCCTGGATGCAACCACTCGCCTGGATACTGCCAACGCCAAGCTGGAAGCGATGGCCAATATCGACGGCTTGACGGAATTGCTCAATCGCAAAGGCTTAGAAGCGGCCCTGCAAAACGAATTTAGCCGTGCTCAGCGCGGAGGCTGGCAATTGGTGGCAGTTCTTGTTGATTGCGACGACTTCGATCGCGTCAACCAGACCCTTGGACATGCAGTTGGCGACGTGGTTTTGAAAGAGCTCTCGACGCGTTTGCGCGAAACTCTGCGTCCCACCGATCACATTGCCCGTCTGGGCGGCGACGAGTTTCTCGTCTTATTGCCGGACACACGCTTTGCCGAAGGTATGTTGGTCGCTGAGAAAGTCCGTCTGGCCGTAGCAGAAAACCCGTTGCGCCTGGCCTCCGAGACAATCCGCGTCACCGCCAGTCTTGGCGTCATGGCTTTGCCCTATGAATTTTGTTCGATTGAAGAGATGATTTCTCTGGCTCGCTTGGCTGTTCGTGAAAGTAAGATGCTCGGCAAAAACCGCGTCTCATCAGGGGAAAAACACAAGTCCCTGGGTGCAGACCGCGAAGTTTTGACGGAATTGACGGAACGTTTGCGCAGAGGTGATTGCTTTAGAGCAGTGTCCATGCCGATCTACCGTCTGGCCAATGAAGAAATAGTTGGGCACGAAATACTCAGCCGCGGACCGGCCGGAGCATTCGAAATGCCGGATGACCTCTTCAGAGTCAGTGTTGAGTACAACTTATTGACCATAGTCGATTTGCGTTGTTTGAAAACATGTTTGATTCATACAGTCGATCCGAAATTCGCCAGGGACGTGCTATTTCACGTCAACCTTTTCCCTTCGACCATCATTGATACGCCGATTGAAAGGTTGATGACACTTTTCCCCGACAACGGAAAAACCGCCAATTATTGCGTAGAAATCAGCGAACAGCAATTTATCGGCGACCCTGTCTATCTGCGCGGCCATGTGCAGGCGCTCAAGGATCAAGGCGTGAAAGTCGCCATCGATGACGTCGGCTTCGGGCGCAGCTCCTTAGAAAGCTTGATCATTTTGGAACCGGACATTGTCAAAATTGACCGTAAATATGTGTCCGGAATTTCCGAAGACGACGTCAAAGCACGCAATTTAGAGCGTCTGGTCCGAGTCGTCAACGCGCTTGGCTCCGAGCTAATCGCCGAAGGTATCGAGAACAAAGAAGAACTGGCAATACTGGTCGAGATGGGCGTTGTCTACGGACAGGGCTGGTACTGGGGCAAACCCGCCTAAAGCATCTGTACGGTCGATGCCATTTGTTGTAAGCCCCTACAGTTTCGCGCGTTTGCGCTGGGCGGACACCCACTCATTGACTTGCGTTTGCAGCACATCGAGCGGAACGGCACCATTGCGCAAAACTACATCGTGAAAATCACGAACGTCGAACTGGTCGCCCAGCTCCTTTTGGGCCTCTTGTCTCAATTCCTTGATCTTCATTTGACCGACTTTATAAGCAGTTGCCTGCCCGGGCCAGACAATATATCTGTCTACCTCGACGGCAATGTCCGGTTCGGTTTTGCTGGAATTTTCCTTGAAGAAATCGAGAGCTTGCTGCCGTGTCCAGCCCATTGAATGAATACCGGTGTCGAGCACAAGCCTGATGGCGCGCCAGATTTCGTATGTCAGTTGTCCATAACGCGAGTACGGATCTTTGTACATATCAAGCTCGCTGCCCAGGCTTTCTGCATACAATCCCCAGCCTTCAACAAAGGCTGTGTAGCCTTCATGCCGGCGAAAGTCCGGCACTTTTTCCAATTCTTGGGAGAGGGCAATTTGCAAATGGTGGCCCGGCACGGCTTCATGCAGCGTCAGTGCTTCCATCTCCCACTTTGGGCGCGTGCCAACATTGTAGGTATTGGCAAGGAAAGTTCCTGCCCGCCCGGACTGCAAAGAGCCGGGGCGGTAGTAAGCCGTCGGCTGCGATTTCTCATTGAATGCAGGGATGGGCTCCACGCCGTACTGCAAGCGCGGTAACTTGCCGAATTGCTTCATCAGCTGCGGATCTATACGCTTGGCTATGTCTCTATATCCGGTCAGAAGCTCTTGCGCGTTTGAGTAGAAAAACTTCGGGTCGGTGCGCAAGTATTTGGAAAAGTCCTTAAGATCGCCTTTAAAGCCTGTTTCAGCAATCAGTTTATCCATCTCCCCGCGCAGACGTTTTACTTCCGCCAAGCCGCGCTGGTGGATTTCTGCCGGTGTCAAATTGGTCGTTGTTGTTTGCCGCAGGTTGAATGCATACCAGGCTTTTCCATTAGGAAGATCGTACAAAGCCAGAGTTTCTCTGGTTTTTGGCAAATACTCCTCACTAAAATATGTATGCAGTTTTTGGTAAGCAGGCTTGATGCTTGTCGTGTAGATGGAGACAGCAGATTCTTTCAGCCGCGCTTGCTCAGCCTCTGAAATATCTGAGGGAAACTTCTTGAAAGCGGCAAGAAGTGGGCTCGTCATTGGATCTTCGACAATTTGATTTTTTATCTGCTGCGGAACATCGCGCAGCGTGACTTTGGGCGGCGTGATGCCCGCCCTTACTCCTGCCCGCATCAAATCGATTGATTGATCGATTGAAGCGGCAATACCGCGCAATCTCGAGATGATGTCCTCGTAGTCTTTGAGAGTGTTTTGAGGGTTTTGAACCAGCGTGTTTGCCGGTGATTCTTGTACCCCATTCAACTGGTTGATAGGCAGAAGCTCGTTGGGAAACTGGCATTCTTCCAGGCTCAGCTTCAGTCCGTAGTTGAAAAGGTCGTAGTTGAGCTGGTCTTCGTGCGAGAGCTTAGCTCTGTCAATGCTCTTTAGTGCCTGCGCCGGCGCATTAATCTCGCGCTTGCGGCGCTCTATGGCTGCCAGAGACATGTCCGTCCATCGCCCATTCTGTCCGGGATAACCGACACTTGTCGCCCACTCCGGATATTCATGCATTTTGTGATCCCAGTAGGTATCGAATATTTTCCAGAGTCTCTGATGCTCAGACTGGCTCTTGGCGCCATCGGCAGTGATACCACTCATAGTGCGCTCGTAAGGGGTTTGTTCGACCGCAAACGCCGGTCCGCATGCAAGCATGCTCAAGATCGCTGCAGTGATAAGCCTGTCTTTTCCGAGAAGTTTAGCCGGCATCGGTTTGCTCCATTGTTGCTAATGGACGAGGTCTAGGGCTGAATGGATTTGTCCATTTCTTCAGCCATTTCGTCCAGCGCTTGCCAGTTTAAACTATTTGCCGCCGCACCAGTGTTCGCTTCATTCTTCAAAAGATTTTTCAGGTACAAGTCAAGATTTGCCGCCGCGCTGCTCAGTTCTGCAAAACCATATGACCCGGCCGTTCCTGCCAGCCTGTGCGCGATAACATGAGCTTTCCCCAGCCACTCAAGCTGCTTTTCTTGATCGGCTCGGGCGTTTTTGAAATATTCTTTCATTTCGGAAAGCCGCTCGGGTAGCTCGTTTAAGTATTCACTGCGCAGATTTGCCAGGACCTCATTCAGAGCCTCGTCGTATTCCGGGTTGTTTTCGTCTTCATCTGGAGCCATGGACATTCTGTTCCGTTGTCGTTCAAGAACCATTGACCAATTTCTTTATTTCGGCAGGCAAAGTCATTGGGTCGAATGGTTTGCTGATCACGCCGCTGGCGCCCAGCTGAGTGTACTGTTCCACTTCCTGCGGTTGCACCTTTGCCGTCATCAAAATGACGGGAATATGTTTCAGTTCTTCGTCTTCGCGCAGTTTCAGCAAGGTCGTCGGTCCGTCCATGCCGGGCATCATCACGTCCAGGAGAATCACGTCTGGTTTTTCCTTACGTGCCAATTCCAGCCCGTCGTAGCCTGACTCCGCCAACACCACTTCCCATTTGCCGACGCTTGTCAGGCAAACCTGGCAGATTCTTCTTATGTTCTGGTCGTCGTCGACCATCAATACTTTTTTGATTTCCATGATTCCGGTTTAGAGGTTTTCCTCTATTTGTATTCCTCTTGGCTGCAATTTAATGTCCAATTGCCTCCAATTCGCCCATATATTCACATAGCATGTCGGCAAGAAAGCTGAAGGGCTCCTCGGGGGCATCAGCAACCTTCTTCCAGTCGTCTTCCCTTCCTCTATATATCAAGGAGCTGCACCATGGGTGGCAGTCATGACGCTTCTTTCGTTTCCGGCTATGAAAACCACTTTCTACCTATTGCAGTAAATGATTTTGCCGATCGCCTGGCGCCTGAAAAGATAGCCGACGTCAACGCCGCCACTTATGGACGAGGCGCTGCCGCCGTAAGTGATGGACGCCAGAACACTAGCGTCGCCTATCTAGGTGATTTGCACCTCACCGGTCTGGAGCAAAACCGCGTCGTGCCGGGCTCCAAGCCGCTGCCGCCCAAACTGGAAGCGGCTGTAGATGCGATCGAGCAGACCTGCAATGGTGGGCTGACCGGTATAGGCACCGACGTAAGCGGATTGTGGAATGCTCTGGCGCCTCTGGATGCAAACCAGTACAAACAGGTCAACGAAAGATTCGCTCAAAAGTACGGCACGAAATACGCCGCAAGAGGCGGGAAATGGGACATCTCCAACGAACTTGTCGACGAACTCAGTGATAGCGATTTGACGCGCTTCAATAGAATGATCGCAGACAAGAACATCAATGATGTGCCTCAAGATTTTAGAACCGATGGAGCGTCGCTCTTGAAGCCAGGTTCTACACTAAAGGTCGGAGAAGTTAATCACGTCAAGCTCGACGGCGGTCGCGACTATGATGTATACATTCCGCGCAATGCCGACAGCCGTGCCCCGGTGGTGGTGGCAATGGCCGGCGCCGGGATTGGTGACATGAAGGGCGTCATAGGCGCAGAAACAGGTCTGACTATTGAAGCGGAAAAGAAAGGTGAGATTGTTGTTTTTGCCTATCCGAAATTGAAACCATATGAAGGCAAGTTGGGAACCATGGACGGCGTTGCCTGGAATGTCCCGGGGCGGACAAATATGCCGAAGCAATCGGATTCGTCTTATGACGACGAAGTATATATGGATAATGTCCTCAAAGACCTCGGCGGTCGCAGTCGCATGACTGACAAAGTCGGAATGATGGGATTTTCTGATGGGGCACGTTTTGCCGAAGTCTATGCGGCTGACCGTCCTGACCGCGTTGCCGGCGTGGTGGCTATGAGCGGCACCTGGATGGATGGTGACAGAAGACCGACTAAAGGCGTGCCGATCATGATCGTGCATGGTGATTCTGATGGCACGTTGCCGTACCAGGGTGGAATCGGTTCGGCATTTAGAGAGTGGTTGATGCCCACCAATCTCGATAAGTCAAAACCGTATATGCAAGCCAAGGTTTGGAGCGAAGCAGGTGGCGGTGACGGAAAGATTACCGAGCGCCATGCCCTCGCAGATGTGGAAGAGCGTGACTACAATGCAGGCTCCGGCACCGTCAAAGAATACATCATCAAAGGTGCCGACCACGGAGTGCATGACTATAAGAATAACGGCAGCCGCTTCTACCAGTGGCTTTTGGGACAACCCGACATGCGACAGGACTTCGTGACGCAGGGCGCGGGCTTTCTCAAAAAATACATTGTCAGAGATTTAGCTAATTAGATTAGATCACTTGCGAGGGATAACCATCGAAGGCCGCACTTCTCCTTGAGCTTGAATCGAACTTACCGGTGGAGTGAAAATTGGTGGAATGACGATTACATCGTGCTCGTGGTGTCTGATACCGTTGTTGTTATTTAGACCTGATCTTCCTGCAGACCAGCAGTCTTGTGCGGCTTGGCCAGTCGCCTCTCCGCTGCGCTCGGAATTTCCTGTATTTGGTTCTGAATTGTCTTTTTCTGCACCTTCCATACTCTTACTCTCCTTTCCTTCGCTTTTGCGACCTTGATTCCACTTACGAATAGCAATGGAATGAAGTCCCAAGAGTGCTTTCACATTTGCAGAGTAAAGCGCCCGTACGGAAGAAAAACGGACTGTTTCGTGCAATTTCTGTGTATGCCCAAATCATCATGGCTTTGGCTGTCACCAGGGTATGGTAACGTGGGCTTCGGAATCCCTTGAGCGATCACTTTTATGAATTCCTAGTTTAATGAATTTAGCGCAAAAGCTTGTCATTGCAATCGCGATTCCGGTCCTCTTCCAGATTGGCTTTTTCTGGTTTCTTCTGGATTCGGTGCGTAAGCTCGATCAATTGGAGAAAAGTGAGCGCGAAGCGACACAGGTCTTGATGCTGCGCGACCAGATGTTCGTAACAGAAGGCGAACAGCTGCTTTATTACGGTATCTATCGCGCTACGCTCAATCCCGAGTTTGCCAGGAAATTTAGGGAGTGCGAATTCAAATGTGATGCGGCATACGAGCAGCTTTTCGACATGTGGAAAGACAATAAGGTCAGGACGCTTATTTTGCAGAGTGGGCGCAGCAAGCACAAAGTAGTGGCCGGATTCGGTGGGGCGATGGTCGGTACGGAAAAGCAGACGACCATGTCTAACCTGATGATTGGAGCAACCGCACTGCCCATCGGCCAATTCGTGATGTATGCCGATGAGAAGAGCAACTTGAATCGAACGTTTAACGAGATTGAGCGCTCTCAAGACGAGCTGAAAAAAGAAGCCCAGACGACGGAGACGGAGTTGGAAAGACTTCTTCTCATTGGTCTGGCAGCATCCGTTCTGATCAGTCTGGTATTCGGACTTTTGTTCAGCCATGAGATTACCGGCAGATTGAGAAAAGTGGTCGGCAACATCACAGCGATGGAGAAGCATCAAGCGGCGATGGTGCCAATTGGTGGTGCCGATGAGATTGCTGCCCTCAATCGCGCCATCTTAGATACGGATAAGAAGATAAGAGTTGCAGAGGAGTTTCAAGTACAATCGGCGCGTATCGTCGCTCAAGAGCTGGAGCGACCAATCGAGCAGCTTTCTACTTCATTGGTCGATTTGCTGGACTGCGGTTTTGAATCGATAAACGACAATGGAAAAGAACGTATTGACCGTTCGGCCATGGAGCTTCAGCGACTGCGCATGCTGGCCAAAGACCTCGTCTCCCTGGACAAAATCAGCAGAGCTGGCTGGGATCTCAAAATTGAGAGCGTCGATCTGGCAGAGATTGCCAAAGCGGCGGTAGACACGGTGCAAGATTTTGCGCACAGTCTGAAGATTGAGTTCGTATGTGCACTCTCGCCAACTCTGGTTGTCGGGGACCCGGCTAGAATGCAACAGATTGCTCTGAATCTGCTCACCAACGCGATTAAGTTTTCCAAGCCTAATAGGACAATTGAAGTTGAGACTAAAGTCGAAGGCGGATTTGGAAAATTTTCTGTAACAGATCATGGAACCGGCATTCCGGAGGAGTTTCAGCAGTCAATCTTTGGCAAGTTTGAACAAGCCAACCGAACCGATTCCACTGAAAAAGGCGGCTCTGGCCTGGGATTGGCGATTAGCAAAAAACTGGTTGAATCACAAAACGGAAAGATGGGATTTATCTCCAAGCTTGGCTCCGGCTCGACTTTTTGGCTGACGCTGCCGGTAGCAAGTTCGGCAAACGCTGCTTCCGAGCATGCCACAGCGCCAGCTGGTGGATTTCTCTCGGCCGGCAGCCCTGTAAAACCGAGTCGGGGTTTCCGTCCGACAATGTGGCGGAAAATGCTTACGCTGGTAGCATTGCCGCTAATTGTCCAGGTGGCGACCATCGCCAGTCTGTGGTTGGTAGTTGGTTCTATTCGCGCCAACGTAAATGAGTTCTACAGAGCCAGTCAAATCACCAGTTATCACTCAAAACTACTGAATGCGATGATCAGAAGCACCCTTTATTTAATGGTCTACAACGTCAATCATTTTGAAACGACGCTGGCGAGCGCAAGAAAAGAACAGTGGCAGATTGTCGATTGGCTGGACAAATTGAGCGCTGTTACAAAATCCAACAATGTACTTGCAGAAAATACTCGTGACCTTAAGCGCATAGTCAAAGAGACCATTGATATGCAAAACGAAATTATTGAAGCTCCTCAGGACGCCAATATCGAAAAATGGTTTGGACCAGGCGTCAGTGTCAAGACGGTGCGTATGTTCAACGAACAAGGAAAACCGCTTCAATCGGCAATTGCCTATGAGTCAAAGCTGGTCGAGGGCAATATCTTTGCGAAAATGAAATATCGCAGAAATGTTGAAATTGTTTTATTGGTCTCGATGCTGGGGATGTTTTTCTTTTCTGCTTTGGTGGGCATCTTCATGACCAGGCGCGTGACGTCGCGTGTGCAAAGAATAGTTGCAAATGCCGATCGATTGGTCGCTAAAGATCCATTGCTGGAGCCAATAGCGGGTACCGATGAGATTGCCTACGTAGATCATTCGTTTTACGAAGCAGCTGACAAACTCGCGCAATTGGAGCGCTTCAAGCAAGAGATTATTGCCATAACAAGCCACGAGTTTCGCACGCCCTTAACTTCTCTTTTGGCCAAGACCGATCTCATGGAAGCCGGTGTCTTTGGTGCTTTGACAAAGCGCGGCAAGGAGATTGTTCGCGCCTCGAAGCGCAGCATCATTGATTTGATAGCTTTGATTACGAATTTGCTTGATGTTGAGAAGATTCAGTCAGGTAAAAATATTGTTGAAAAGGCAGAAGTTTCCATTTACGAAATCCTGAGCCGAACTTCGGACAATATGGCCGAACTCACAGAACAGAGGGACGTGGAACTTCGCATTGATGCCGATGAATTGCAAATTTTTGCAGACCGAGCGCGCCTGGTTCAAGCGCTTACAGCCGTGCTTACAGATATTGCCTCGCACGCCCCTGCGCAGTCTTCAATCAATGTTTCCGCCAAAGAACAGCACAACCAAGTTATTGTCTCGATTACTGCCCCCGGCGGCGACTGCAGCAGAGATTCACTGGAACTTACAAGTGCACGCGGAAGACTGGCTGTGGATCTGCTCAAGCTCATTGTCGAGCAGCATGGTGGCAGTGTAGAGATAAAACATATGGCAGAGCAATTGGCCGTAGAGATAAATCTCTAGTTGGCTGTCGGCAGGAGCCGCTCAACAGGGCAATTTCACAGATACAACCAATCTTTCTTCGCCGCTGTCGATTTTGATTGTGCCACCGTGCTGGTCGATGATTAACCTCAATAGATCCACAGCCAGCCTTCCTCTGGCATTGGCGGTATTGAGAGCGTTGCGGCTGCACTCGCTGCCAGGCGCAGTGACGGTAAGTTCAATTGTGTTTTCTCTTGTCTCTGCATTTATTGAGATGTGTGAGCCTTTTGGCGCATAATCAATGATGTCCGTCAGAGTCGCAGTCAATGATTGAACTAGGCGCGCCGAGTCCAAGTTTGCCGTCAAGTCATTGCTGCTCACGCCAATTTTCAGTTGTTTCTTTTCTGCAATTACCGACACGTTTTCAGAAATTTTTTCAAAAATGGAATCCAGGGGAACATTTTGCTTTTGTACAATCGTTTTGCCGGATTGAATTTTTTCGACATCCAGCAAATTGGTGATTAGAATAATAAGACAGGCGATATTGCTTCTGGATGCTAGGGCGATTTTCTTGCCCTTTTCATTTAGAGGACCGAACACCCCAACTTGAATAAGATCGACTTTTGCCAGCAGAGAGGTAAGGGGGGTGCGAAACTCGTGGCTTGTTATGGCAATAATCTCTTGCTTGAAGCGCTCCAGCTGAATCAAACGAGTAGCTGCATCATAGAACGAACGATCGACATAAGCGATTTCATCGCTGCCAGGCAGCGGCTGTGCGAGAGGTTCTTTCTCAATTAAGTGCCTTGTATTTTGAACGATGTGGTCGACGCGAAATGCCAGTTTGCGAGTGAAGAATATGCCCAGCAGAAGAGCACCCAGTAGCGTGCAGATTGATGACGCGAAGATGATGGTCTCAATGCTCCGACGCATCTCCATCTTGGCAAATGTGTTGCTTTCAACAAGCTTGTTTTCCTTATCGACAGCATTTTGCACTGGCACTGCAATTTGAGTGAAGATACTCAACAATTCCATCAGCCTATTCTTGCCAAGGAAATCTACAAGCTCGGCGTTTTCCGGAGCATCCATTATTTCGTTTTGGCCTTTTATAATCCTGGCTGCGAGCTGCTCCAAGATGGCGGCATTTTCCTCTGCTTTTCGCTCGCCTTTGCTTATGTTTTTATCCTCGAAAACGCGATCGGCAAGAATGCGTTGCGCATCTTGCGCGTTATTTTTCAGCCTTTCATCATGCTCGATGTTATAGAAGACAGCGCATTGTGACGATCTTGAGATGGCATCCATGACGGCCGAATGCCTCATTGCAATACTGCCCGTCTTATAGAACGTGTTTACATTTGCTCCGATTTGATCGATGACAATCCAGAGAAATGCGATTGTTGCTAATTGAAGCAAGGTTGGCAGTAAAACGAGAAATAATCCATTTAGCCAGAGCGTAGGGTGCACGGAGATTGCACCTTCGTCTTTTTGCATGGACCGCGGCGAAGAAAGAGAATTCTCAATAGCCGGATCAGTTTTGGTCGAGAAATCTGCTTCACCCTTGTTCGGTACGGCTGTGGTTGACGCTTCTTGATGCAGGGGAAGCATGAGCCAGAAGGTCGAGCCTTCGCCCAATTTCGAGCTAAATCCCATCCTCCCTTGTTGAGCCTCAATCAGCTTTTTGCTGATCGCCAGGCCAAGTCCGGAGCCGCCCTTCTCGGTTGAGTCCTCTCGCGAGGCCTGTTCGTATTTGCCGAAAATTGATTTTTGAAATTCTTCCGGAATGCCTGTGCCATGATCTCTAACAGACAGTTTCCCAAACATTCCTTCGACCTTTGTTTCCACTTCAATGGTTTTATTGCGTGGAGAAAACTTGATGGCATTGGTAAGAAAATTGAGTGCGATTTGCTGCAATCTCGAAGCATCACCTTTCACGCTTACTCTGGACAGGTCGCCTGTGATATTGACGTGGACGCTGGTCGCGAAATCTTTGACGGTATCAATGGCAATTGCGGCAGTTTCAGCCAGGTTGACTTCGGCAAATTCGAGATCCCATCCGGCCCTGCTAATTTTGTCCAGTGAAACCAGATCGCGCGTCAGAATTCTGAGACGCTCTACTTCTTGCAAGGATCTGTCCAGCCGCTGCTTTCCATCACTGGTTAAGGACTCGAAACCATCTTCCTTAAGCTCTTGAAGGGAATCCGACAATTGATCTATGGGTTCTTTCAGTTCTTTTGCCACAATTCTGGCTGTTTGAGCTTGAAACTCTTCTGCTT
>CAZHEZ010000122.1:0-23634 GCA_964531315.1 uncultured Candidatus Obscuribacterales bacterium
AGGTCTCTCAGTCTTTCCCGGCACCGTCTTTGTCGTCTCGCATGATCGCGATTTGATCTCTGATGTGGCGACTAGAGTGCTCTCATTTACTCCTGAAGGCGTGATCGACTTCGGAGGCACTTATCCTGAATACTTGGAATCGCACAGATTCAAAGAATACAGCCGAGTCGGCAAACGGTAGCTGCCAAGTAATAGGTTTTCAGCAAGGATCTTCTCTGGAAGTTAAACCGTTAACGGTCTAACTTCCAAAACATCATTGCCAAGGGATTTATGTCAGCTCCAGCCGAGTGTCCTTTTCCAAGCGAATTACATTGCCGTCAAGGTTTACTGTCTGATAGAGGCGTTCGGCAAGGAAGGTTTCCAACTGCGTTGACATTTCCTGAGCGCTTTCAAAGCGATCGTCGGCCTCGATAGCCGTTGACTTGGCAACTATGTCGTTCATTGCCTGGGAAAATGATTCTCCCAGGTGGGAAGTGAGAATTGCCTCTGGTTCTTTGCCGGTCAGAAGGTAATACATGGTGGCACCCAGCGAGTAAAGGTCGCTCTTTGGTATTGGTTTGCCGCGAAATTGTTCAGGCGCCATGAAATTTGGTTTGCCCACGACAGAACCGGTAACATTCGACTGCACTTGTTTGGCCACAGAAAAATCGATCAATTTGAGCATGCCTTCTGCATTCAAGATCAAATTGTCCGGAGTGAAATCTCGGTGAGTAATGGGTGGATCATTGCTGTGCAAAAATTTGAGCAAGCCGCACATCTGCCAGGCTAATCGCGCTACTTCACGCTCCTCGAGCGGTCCGCCTTTTTGGACCAGAGCCTTTAAGTTTTCGCCCTCTACTCTTTCCATGACCAGATAGGCTCTGTGGTCTTCAATGAAAAGATCATAAAACCTGACTATTTGCGGGTGTTGCAATCGGGCCAGCATTTCCGCTTCTACCTGAAAGCGTTCAGCGGCTTTCATTCTCACTTTCGGATCGGGGAATACAGGAAGCATGAATTCTTTCAGTGCAACCAGGTTTGCATCAGCCGGAAGCTTTTCCGAACGCGCCAAATAGACGGTGCCTTGGCCGCCCATGCCCAGTTTTTCCTGAATGGTATATGCGCCCTCTTGCAGCTGAGCCCCGGAGGCAAGCGGTGTGAGCTTGTCGCGCTTTGGAGCAGCGGCTAACTCCTTCAGCCATATTTCTGTGTAACTCTGGCGAATGGTCGGAGAACCAAAGACGTCTTTTAATTCGTCACAGGAAATATCTTCAGGCAGATTTCTGTTTAGACCCTCAATAAATTTCATCCGGTGAAAGGGCGTGAGAATGTCTCCGTATCTGATTGGCAATGGTGTGCCGGTGCGTGGATAAAGAAGAATCAGATAATCAAGATTGGAGCGTTTTTTCTGGGGACGATGAAGCTGTACTTCGCTGATGTCGTCCCAGGCAATGAACCGCTTTGATGTCCACTGAGTACCAGTTTCCGACGAAATAGGCTGGCGTTTGAGCATGATCTCAATGCCGGAGCTGCCCAGGAAAATGATATTGGGATTGGACTTTTGTTCGAGGGTCAGTTTGGCCAGCCACAAGCCAAGCAAAATGAAGAACGGCTGTGAAATTGCCGCCAAGAATTGAACCAACCCGTTGATTGTGTGTGTAGGACGCATGTTTAGATAAGGCTTAAGTGGAACCAGAAGCGTTTTGGCCAGGAAGATCAAGGTCGGATGCAGTGTGTTAGTCGGTATGCCGATCAGAAACACCAGACCGAAAACTATAAAGAAAGCGGGCAGCCATTTATCAATGAGCCTAAACCAAATGGACACTTCAGCATTCGGACAATAGTCCAGATACTCCGGTTGAAATTTGAGGGCGGGTTTAAAATGGGGACTGTAGCCTGGTTCTGGTCCCAGTCTTGCCGCGTTGTTTTTGGCTGAGTGGAAGGGACTATTGGTCATTTTTGTTTCCAGCCGCAAAGAAAGGAGCTTACTTCTCGAGCAGAGGCCGGCCGTTTTTCTTGTTCCATTTGGGTGAGCGACACGATCAGATCGCAGAGATAGCGAGGTGTTTCTGGTTTGAGACTGGCTGGATCAGAGACGGATATAGGTTCGGGATCGTGTCCTGTCAGAAGAAAAAACAAAGTGCAGCCGAGCGAATACAAATCACTTTTCACGGTCGGCTTGCCACGCAACTGCTCTGGAGGAATATAGGCCTGTTTACCGATCAAAGTGCATGTGGCGGTTCCTAAAAATGTATTGGCGGCGCCGAAATCTATGATCGCCAGTTCATCAGTTGTCTTTTCGCTCTCGCGCAAGATTATATTGTCCGCCGATATATCTCTGTGCACAATCGGTGGCACTTGTTCGTGCAAGTATGCCAGTATGTCTGCAATTTGTTCGCCCCAGACAATGGCTTCGGCAGCTGAAATTGCCCCGTTTTCTTTTACATATCGGCGCAAGTCTGTGCCTTTTATGTATTCCATAAGCAAATAATGTCTGTCATCCTCCACGAAATAGTCATAAACGCGTGCTAGCCCCGGATGTGTCAACCGGCTTAAATAGCCGGCTTCGCGCTCAAGCATTGCTACAGACTGTCGCTGCAATTCTTCATCTGCTTCTTGGGGAATTACTGCCTCCTTAAGGACAAGCAAGGTATTTTCAGCATTCCTGACCAGATAAATTGCCGACAGCCCTCCGAAGGCAAGCTGTCTTTCCAAAGTCAGCCAGCCATCTTTGAGTTTGTGTCCAGGCTCCAAAGGAATGAAATTAGTGGATCCGAAGCGCACCGAAAGTTCTTCTTCCCATAGTTCGGTGTAAGAGTGGGATTTATCTTTTTGTCCTGACAAAAGATTGGCGCCGCTTATATGAGCGCGTGCCTCCAGAAGAGCCGGAAAACTGTCGCTGCCTCCGCCCCAGACATCAATGGCCACTATCATTTGCTCTAGATCTTTGGGTTTGAAAAATCTAGAGTCAAAGGAGACGCGCTTACCGTCTTTGAAAAACAATCGCAGCACGCCGCCCTTGCCTCGAGCTTTAAAGGTCACGTATTGCAGGTCGCCCCACTGTCTTTCGGTGCGAAAACCCCAGCGCGGAGAGAGGAAAAAAGGCAGGGAAATTCCTTCACGTGTAAGAAAAACGCTGTTATCGGCCGATAGCAAAGCCAAGGAGATCAAAGCGCCGAAAACCAAAAGTTGAGCCATCAATAGAAGTGATGTCGGTCCATACTGCAGATAACCGCTAAAAACGGCCGTGGTCAGGACTATGGAAGACCACAAAAGAAAAACGCCGGTCAGGGGAAGGAAAATGATGAGCGAGCGATTTAAAAGAAGAACCGGATACGCCCTGTAGCGAATGTTTACTTCTGCTTCCGACATGTTTCTCGCTCTGTATCGCCGTTAAATCAATGTTCCCTATGCGATATGCAAATATTCGCCGGAATAACCACCAGTGAAGAGTATTCCTAGCACAGAAGGAGCTAATGCAAGCCTGCTTGTATCTGTGCATAATTGGCTGCAACCCCGCCCGGGCATACTCAGGCGGTGAATGGCTCGGGCGGCTAAAAACGTGCGTTCGAAATATAGAGATTGGCGGGCAATTTGAGGGATAAGGCGTGAAAAAGCTCGTGATTAGAAAGCAATATCGTGCCTGGAAAATGGCTACAACGATGCTTGTCTTGCTTGCTGCCAGCCTTTCATTGACTTTATCGTCCGCAAAGGCAGCCCCCAGCCCTGCTGCCGCCATTACCAAAATTCCCGGTCAGAAAGAAGAATTTTCGAACCAGCAAAGAGAGCATATCAGCCAATTGGAGGCGGCTTTAGAGAAGGCCCGCAAAAGCAAGGGTGAGGCGGAAGCAGATGCTCTTTATCAGTTGGGTCAATATTATTTTGCCATCGGCGAAACGATGAAGTCCGAAGACTATTTCCGGCAATCTATGACAGTCGAGGACAGGCTTCATCGCCCGGAGCAAGCCCTGACTGTGCGCATCGCTCTTGCTCATTTGATGATGTCGCAAAAACGCTCGCCGGAAGCTATGGTCATGTATAAAGAGGCGCTGGCTGTGGCGACCAAAAATAAGAACAGCGAGCAAATTGCCAGTGTGCTGGACAATATGGCTTCCTGCCTGTTGATTGCCGGTGATTACGACCAGGCAGAGAAACTTCTTTCAGAATCAATTGAGTCTTCAGCTTCACCCACAGTCAAAGCAAATGCATTGATAAATCTGGCCGCTGTAGCGGCAGCCCGCCACGATAATCAGCTGGCACTGGAGAGGGCTCAGAAAGCAATTGAATTGGCGGCAGGCGCAGACGAGTTGCGCACACTGGGGCTGGCCTATCGTCAAAAAGGCAGAACTTACGCCAATCTAGGCGACTTCAAGAATGCTATAGCCGCCTATCGGGAAGCAGCGAAAAACTTTGAAGAAGATGTGGAAACAGTACTCCAGGCTCAAGTTCTTTTGAGCATTGGCCAGCTGCAACTGGCATCGCGCCACCCACAAGAAGCGAAGACAGACCTTGCCAAAGCAATGGAAATTGCTAAATCTGAAAACGAGACGTATTTGATTATCGAATCCTTGATTGCATTGGGTGCGGCAGAGGCCGACACCGCCAATTTCACGGCCGCGCGCAATCTTCATGAAGAGGCGCTCAAGTTGGCACAGTCGAGTAGCAACAGGCGTGGTCAATATCTGGCTTCATCTGAAGAAGGCTTCGATTTGCTACTAGAGGGTAAAGTCGAAAAGGCGCTGGACAGATTCCTGGAAGCAAATGCACTGATTTCGAAAGTTGAAGGCGCTAGTGCAAAGGAACGGGCCGGCATCCTCAGGGATTTGGGTTTGTGCTATCGATCGCTGGGGCAGATGGATGCAGCGATGAAGTATTACCTGGAGTCGGCGTCGGTTTTTCAAGCAGCAGGCGACATTGAAGACCAGGCTCTTCTCACCAACAGCCTTGCCGTCGTCTACCTCGACATGGGCCGCCGCGCTGAATTTGCCAAACAGTTCGAAAACGCCTGCACCCTGGCTGCCGCCAGCAAAAATCAGGGCGTCATTGCCTGTCTGGCTTTCAACCAGGCCCAGTTTGATTTCATGGAGCAAAAATATGATTCTGCCCTGAAGTCCTATGCTCAGGCAATTGCAGCGGCGCATGCGGCGAGTGACGGGAAAACCGAATGTATGGCCTTGAGCGGCCTGGGTTTCACGCAATTGGCTGGAAAAGATCAAGAGGCGGCCCGGCAGGCTCAGCAATCCTTTTTGAAAGCTGCACAACTTGCTGACGCGCAGGCAGTCTTTGAGGCGAAGTGGGATGTTGCCCTTGGTCTTGGAAAAACGTTGCGAGCATTAGGGCGAACTGCCGAGGCCGAAGCTCAGCTCAAGAAGGCAGTTTCGCTCGTAGAGAAAGAGCGTGGTTTCTTATCGCGCGATACTTTTAAAACTTTCAGTCTGGATTTGCGTCAGGAATGTTATTTGGAATTGATCGATCTCTACGCCTCCACCGGGCGAGCGGATCTTGCCCTGGAACTGGCGGAAAAGAGCAGAGCCAGAGCATTTTTGGATTTGCTTGCCGGCCGGGTAAGTCGTAGTTCCGCCGACACAGTGGCTGTAATTATTGACGGACAGACAGAAAAGAAAGCGGGCGGACAGCAACTAATGGCAATGGCCGAAACCATGCCTGATTCAGTCGTAAGGGGCGTGCAAATTGTGCCCAAGGCTTCCACTCTTGTCGAATCAACCGCATACAGTCCTGTCAATGCGGCGCCGCCCTCATTGAGCGAAATCACAGATCTGGTCAAACGACATCACTCACATGTGGTTGAGTACTGCCTCTTGAAGGACAAACTGCTCATCTGGGTGATCAGTCCCACGGGCGAAATTAAGCTGGCACCGCCAGTGGTGATTAGCGCTTATGAACTGAAGAAAAAAATTCGCGATACTCATAATTCGATCGCTCAGGCAGCCCGATTGCCAAAGGAAATGGCTGAGCAGGACAACACGCGCGAACGACTGCTGAAAGAGCTTTACACACTGCTGATTGCGCCGATTCAAGCGTATTTACCTGAATCCCCTGATGCCGTAGTCACCTTCGTTCCTCACGGTGCGCTTTTCTCTGTTCCCTTCTGCGCCCTGATGTCGCCCAAAGGGAAATACCTGATTGAGGAAAGAGCAGTCAGTTATCTTCCAGCCGTAGGCGTCTTGCGGGCTACAGAGAAAATTGCATCAGAATCGGACCGGGTAACCGACAACACTCTTCTTGCCTTCGGCAATCCAATTACAAAAGTAATTGCATTTCTTGGCACCCTTCCATTTGCCGAAAAAGAAGTGAAAAAGATTGCTGCGCTTTTCGGTGAGGGAAAAGCTACCCTGGAGGTGGGAGCGCAGGCGACCAAAGCTGCTTATCGCAGCCTGGCTCCGAAGAATTCTGTGATTCACCTGGCCACTCACGGGCTTGTATCGGAAGAAAGACCGATGGATTCGGCTCTAGTTCTAGCCCCGGAAGGAAGCGATGACGGGTTGCTTACCGTGAAAGATATTTTGTCGATGCCGCCCCTGAAGGCAAAAATGGTGGTCTTGTCGGCCTGTCAAACCGGCAGAGGAAAGATTACCGGCGATGGCGTGGTCGGGCTGTCGCGTGCCTTTATCATCGCCGGTGCACCATCTGTGGTGGTGAGTCAATGGAATGTCGACGACGTCATGACCGAGTATCAAATGGGTGAATTCTATAAGTCTTTTCTTTCCGGCAAGTCCAAAGTGACGTCATTGAGAGAGGCACAGCTGAAGACTATCAGCTTCATGGACCGCCTATTGGCGCCACCGCCCGGACAAGTGGCAAACCGTCCTAATCCTCGCCTCTGGGCCGCCTTCCAATTAATCGGCGACACCAACTAATGGAACGCTTGCGTTACGTTTCTAATTAAGAGTGGTGCAGGCCGGCTGTCCTAAGCCCTATTTGGCAGCCAGCTTAGTCGGAAAAATCGCCGGCTTCGAAATTTCAGCTCGCAGCCCGCCGTAAAGACGGAAGTTGAAACCGGCCAGACCAGGGCTGGAATTGGCGCCCATATTGAAGATCGGCTCAGCTCTGACAAATGCCACCACGGGAATATTTCTGTGCAGTTGCCGCGCAATTTCACCGGTCAAAATGAAGGTCTGGTTGTTGTGCCCGCCGCGCAAATTGCTGTTGCCAAAATTGGTCAGGAAAGTGCAATCAGTGGTGAACAGCCAGGGGCTCTTTCGTAGAACATAACCTACCGAGTAAAACTGGTCGCCTTCCTGCCAGCGAGAAAAGACTCTCTGCCAGCGCAGCTGACCCATGACGCTGCCGTACAGAGCGCCGTGATTGCCGACGCGGCGGACAGTAACTAATGAAGGAATGACGTCTGAAAGAGGCGGCGTACTGGAATTGTGCAGTTGGAAAAACAGCTCGCGGCAGAATAATCCCGCCGTCATTGTTGTTTTTTCATTGATGGTGAAATCGTGATCTACCCTTGCTCCCACCGAATAGATATTGCGACTGAGCTGGCTATCGCGGTTGGCGTATTGATCTCTAAACATAAAGAGGTTGCTGGACACGCGAGTACGTCTGGTCAGGGCATAGCCGACTGTCAGGTTCGGCAGAACACGATAAACGGCATCTGTCTGTGGATTCCTGTAAGTTTGAAAGACATTGGTCTCCAGACGCAAAGAATTTTCGCAAGTCCCCGAAAAGAACATTCTTGCCGGCAACCTGTAGAGCATGCGCGCCTTATACGAATCGAAAGTGCTGAAGGCTGCTCCGCGCTCAGGAATTTTGATTGGCGTCAGATCAAATTGCTGCGTGTCGTCAGGACGCGATACAGATTGCGCGATGGATGCCGGCATCAACGGATCGGCGGGCGGTTCGCCGGGATTTTGTGTAGGAGCGCTCGTGCCGCCCGAATTCTGCAGTCTCAGCGTTTCCAGCGATGGAGAATTCTGACTTTCGGATTCCGTCTCAGTCACCGGTTGTGCAATTGCTTGCTGTCCAGCTGCCGCGCCGGTGGCGTCAGTGTTCACAATTGAGTTAGAAATATTGGCTTGCACCGCCGGCAATACCGGGCTGGGAAGAGGGCCGCGCGTTGCACCGAAGTCCCCTTCCAGAGCCTTTGCCGGAATAGCAATGGCGAGAGTAGACGCACAAGACATAACTGTCGCCAGCGAGGCAAGGAAAAAATGCTTGGCGTTAGGTATCTTCGAAGGCACTCTTAAAATCAATGTTGAAAAGAATTTTTCTTGCCTGGTTGCCAATATCACTTAGGCATAATCAGGGCACCTGGATTATAGCTAACCTTGACGATAGCGCCATGACGCGTAATTCAAGCGATTGAGTGAATCCAAGCGGATAGCTTGAGGGAGCCCCTCCTTGACGCTGCCACCATTGACAGTGAGATATCTTTCATGCCGGTTTACGTGAAGCAAGGCTTGTTATCAAGATGCGGGTCTGTCTGAGACAATCGAGCCAGACTTAACAATCGCGTCAATCACAAAGGAAAAAATATGCAGTCCGGCCCAGCCGACAAAGCAGAAAAAAAAGCTGTTGGTGAGCCGCGTGATCCGGCTATCCGCGTCATTTTGCTCCCCCGCGACACGAATAAGCATGGCACTATATTCGGCGGCGTCATTTTGAGTTATATCGACCTGGCCGGGGCCGCAGCGGTTAGCCAGATCACTTCACAACGCATCGTCACAGTCGCCATCAAGGAAGTTGTCTTTCACGCGCCGGTGCTGGTCGGCGAGGCAGTCAGTTTCTATACGGAAGTGACCCACATTGGTAAAACCTCGGTTACCATTCATGTCGATGTGGAATCGCGGCGGGCAGACAAGCGTGTTGCCGTCACCGAAGCCGATATAACTTTCGTTTGTGTGGATAAAGACGGAAAGCCTGTCCCAGTCGAGCGCAATTAGGCTAGAATCTCTAAATTTTGCGGTCTAAAGCGCGGACTCCGGCTATCATTATTCAACTTATTGCGGCCCAAATATGATGACAACTGAAACAGAAGCACAGGCAAAAGCAGTTCAGGAAAGGATCAGGCTGTATCTCGGCACTGGTTGCGGTAAAACCACCGCCACATTTGGTGTAATGCTAAGGGCACTGAGCAAGGGAAAAAATGTCACGCTGGCATTTTTCGACAAACTGGAAGAAAACTCCAGCGAAGGTGTTGCTCTTCGAGAACTCTCCCAAGTTAAAGCGCCGGGTTTTGGCCAATTAAGAGTGAAATATTCCGGCGTCAACCGCATCGGGACAGGCCCTAAAGGAAGCTTTCGCCTTTATAGTTCGCCCAATGGAATCCTCCCTGAAGACAAGCAAGAAGCGCTGGCTGGTCTGGAATTTGTCGCCGAGGCCTTGAAACGAGGAGACGACATAGTCATTGGCGACGAAATACTTGATGTGGCACGGGTTGGATTGGTTGACTGGGAGGCAGTCAAAGAAGCCTTCGAGCATCGTAAGGACCCGACAGTGCTAGTTCTAACCGGACGTCGAGCCCCTGACTGGCTGATGGAACAAGCAACCACAATCTCGACAACCACCCAACTGCGCCACCACGGCAAAGCCATCGAAGGCATGGACTGCTAAAACAAGAACTGTGGAGACACAGTAAGCAAGAAGCGGTTGTCCGGAGCAAAGACCTGCCACGCATCTGTCTTTGCGCAGGATTACCGCTTTATTGCGACAACTAAGGACTGAGGCTCAGTGCTTCTTCAGCGAAACCGTTTTGTGGGTAGGCTGACCGCCGACCTCTTTCTTCAATACTTCTATCGCTTTGGAAAGCTGAACGTCTTTACCGTCTGTCGGTGAGCGCTTGAAGTTGGAGTAGGAGAGGTCAATCCACCAGGGTCCGCGACCTTTGCTGTAGTCTTCATCTTTGAGGACCACTTCGCAGTCTTTGTCGGGGCTGATGCCCTGCTTGTGGATATCCACATCATTGGGTGTCAGATACTTGGCGATAGTTACGTTGATGCCTGAGCCGTCGTCGAGTCTGTTAATCGACTGTACAAGACCCTTGCCGAATGTCTTTTGTCCGACCAGTTTGGCTCTTTCGTTGTCGTGCAGCGCTCCAGAAAGGATTTCCGATGCCGATGCGCTGCCCTGATTGATCAGCACAACGATTGGTTGTTTGGAGATCGGACTGTTTTGCGCTTCAGTTTTTGCCTTATAACCTTCACTGTCAACGGTACTGACGATGGTGCCATGATCGAGGAACATATTGGCAATGTCGATTGCGTTGGAGAGTAGTCCGCCTGGATTATTGCGCAGATCGATGATCAATCCGTTGGTATTGCTCAATTTCTTGAGAGCCTGTCTCATCTCACTGTTGGCCTTTTGAGAGATGAAACTGTCCAATCTTATGTATCCAAGATTGTCGGGCAGGGTCTCACAACTGACCACGGCTTTGATTGGAATCTCGGCTCGCTTGAGTGAAACTTTGCGCCTGTCTGCCTTTCTGAGGAAAGTAATGCTGACAATCGAATTGATCTCGCCGCGAATCTGCTTAACGACTTGATCTAGAGATTGTCCTTTAACCGGTTTTGCATCAACTTCCAGTATCTCGTCGCCGGGATGAACACCGGCATTGGCCGCCGGAGTGCCTTCAATCGGCGCGATCACGACAACTTTGTGTTCTTTGTTCATGCCCAATTGCATGCCGACGCCGAACAGGTGCGCTTCGATCTGGGACTTTTCTTCATCGAATGAGTCACGATCGAGAAAGCGAGTGTATGGATCAGCCAGACTGGCCAGCATGGTTTCTATGGCTTTATGCGCATCTTCCGACGTTTTCAACTTGCCATCATAATGATGCTCCCAGCGCGACCAATCCTGGGTGTTAAAGCCTTGCTCGTAGAAGTTGTCTTTGAGCAATTTCCAGGCTTTGGCGTAGAGAACTTGAGGCGGTATGTTGCGATTGATTTCGCTCAAAGCGGGTGACGCTTTCAGCTCGGAAGTATCGGCGATCAAAATTTGAGCCGGCTGAGTCTTGCTGCCGCCGGTTAAGAGCCAGCACTGGACAGCGAAAAATAGCAGACACAAAACCAAAGGAATGCCAATACGGGCTACTCTTCTCTGTTCCACTGACTCAGTTTCCCCTGCTTAGTACAAAACTCTTCTACTACTGATATTAGATCATGGCCGGTGAACGCGCCAAAACTGTGTGAATTAAAGCAAATCGTCGTTTACTCAATATATGTGCCCGTCATCCCTGTCACTTATTAACTAACCTGACAGGACGGCACACCCATAAGTAGACTCAGGCAATAGAAAAAGGTTTCTTGGGACGTCTCAGGATAGGACGTCGGTCGGTTGCCTTTACAAAATCTTATTTTAGCCCCCGTCTTGCCAACAGTCGATAGCTTTTTACCCAGATTGTGAATAGATCAAGACTAAGTTAACTCTTTGGGGTTTAACTCAGGCGCCTCTCTGACCTAACATTTTCCCGGTCTCGAGAGAATTTTCCGGTAGTCAACAGGATAAGCGTCTTCCCAATGGTCTCGCCCGCGTATGCTGAAAGGGTTGAAATTGCACCCGGCAATCAGTCACATGATTCGTCTCCCGCTATCCAATCGAAATACGGGGGAGAAACGGCATCCGAAGTGGACAGCACTCTGTTGAAATCCTTACCAATTATTGGCGCTCTGGCGAAGATCCGCCTGTCTAAGCAAGCAAAACTCAGACTGAAGCTGGCGGTGAGCGTTTTGATGTTTGCCAGCCTTTTCATTTTCGGCAAGGTCGACCTCTCGAAAAGTTGGGAAGTGGCTCTCAGATCGAACGGTTGGTATCTGGCTCTTACTGTCGCCCTGTTTCTTGGTTCGGTTTCCATAAACGCCAGACGCTGGCAATTGCTTGCCAATGCAGTTGATCTGAAAAAGCCATTCTCAGCCCTTCTGCAGTTTTGCTATGTGGGTTTGTTCTTCAACCTGTTTTTGCCGTCCACCGTTGGTGGAGACTTCTCCAGGGGCTACTATCTATCCAAAGGAACAGGCAAGTATAAAAGTGCCTTTTACTCAGTTTTGGCCGATCGCACGGTCGGTATTGCAGTTCTATTTCTCTTCGGCACGATTGGAATTCTGGCCGGTCCGGCCGGCCATTTGCCCTGGAAGCTTAAGTTGCCGATTTTGCTTGGAACAGCCGGAATATTTTTGGTATTGCCATTTGCGCCAAAACTCTGCCACCTGATCCTGGGACCGGAAAATAAGATCACCAGGCGGTTTGAAAATTCGGCAGCAAAAGTCTACTGGCACGATCGAAAGCTTGTCCTGGCAGCACTTTTGCTTTCTGTGATTTTGCAGCTGGTGATTGTTCTGTGCCATATAACAATCGGGCTGGCTCTAGGTCTGACGATGATCCCGACCTGGTACTACTTTGTTTTCTATCCCTGCGTGGCTGTGCTCGGCTTTGTCACGCCGAGCTTCAACGGCATCGGCATCAGAGAGTGGGCCTATACGTATTTCCTCACTTTTATCGGTGTCGACAACTCTCATGCACTCACTTATGCGATGATGTGGTTGGCTCTAAACACTCTCAGCAGCTTGGTTGGCGGGATTGTCTATTTCGCCGGGCATCTGCAGATTTCCAAAGAAGAAAGAGAAGAATACGAGCACGTGCAGGAAGAAGACGCTGAAACGGCGTAGTTCTTCCAGGTTCTGGATTCTGGTTCGGGAAAGTCATGAGACGCAAAGTCGAGTTTACTCGCGGTCGCCATCCTTTGGAAAACCCGCTGGTAAAGCAGGTTCTGTCCCATGCTGAGGTTTGTTCCGTATCTACTTATATAGTGGGCGGGTATATCCGCGACAGCATTCTTTCTCTTGACAATCAGAGTGTTTCAGCTGACGATTGGGCCGATTGCTCAAAGAAACGTGATCTCGATTTTGCTGTTTCCGGCGGCACTGCCTTCGATTTCGCCCGGGTGATTGCTGTCGAAATGGATGGGCATTTCGTTGCCCTGGATGAAGCAAATGACACAGCCCGTGTGGTTTTCGATGATGGCAGCATTCTTGATTTCGCCGGTTGCGTGGGCGGCAGCATCGAAAGCGACCTGAAGCGGCGCGACTTTACCGTCAATGCCCTGGCCTGGGATTGCCGCCATCCGGACGAAGTATTGGACATGGCCGACGGGCTCAAAGATCTGGCTGCCAAAACATTGAAAGCAGTCTCGCGCCAAACCTTTATAGACGATCCACTGAGAGTTCTGAGAACCTTCCGCTTTGCCCATCAGCTTAAGGCCGAGATTGAACCGACTACGCTCTTGTGGGTTAAGGACCTGGTGGATGGGCTGAAGACTGTTGCCCCCGAACGGATCAATTTTGAGCTCTTTGAGGCACTTTCCGGTGCCAACGCAGGGCGCTTAACTAATCAATTGGCCGATTGCGGGGTTTTGGAAGCAATCTTTCCGGAACTGGTCGATTGCCGGCGGGTGACGCCCAACTCTTTTCACCATCTGGGGCTTTTTGAGCACAGCGTCATTACTGTTTCCGAACTGGATAAACGTCTTGCCGATTTGCCCGCCTGGATGCTGGAAAGCAGTCGGCGCGAGTTATCCTCGGGCGTCAGCCGCCTTTCTGCCACGCGCTTGGCCTGCATATTGCACGACATCGGCAAGCCAGGTACCTGGGAAGTCACGCCTGAAGGCAAGCATACGTTTGTGGCTCACGATAAGCTCGGTGCCCAGATGACGGCTCTGATTGCCGCCAGGATGCGTTGGTCACGCCCAATTGAGCGTCTGATTACTCGTCTGGTGGAGCTGCATTTGCGCCCCGGGCAGTTGTACCACCAGGGTGCTCCCACAGCCAAAGCAATCAATCGTTTTTACCGGACGGTAGGAGATGACGTGCCTGAGCTCATGCTGGTCGCCTTTGCCGATCTTGGAGCTACCCGCGGGGCAGGGCTTTGCGGCGAAAATCGTGAAAACCTTGAAAAGGGGCTGGATTCACTCATGCATGGCTATCAGGTTTTTATTGAAGAGGTAGTCTCGCGCAAGCCTTTGATAGGTGGTCATGACATCATGCAGCTGCTCAACCTCAACTCGGGTCCGATTGTTGGCGAACTTTTGAAAGCGCTTGAGGAAGCCAGAGATTTGAAGGAAGTCGTGGATCGCGCACAGGCTGAGGCTTTTGTCAAAGAGCTCTATGCACAAAAGTATTCCAAATAACGTTTTTAGGCTTGGCAACTATTAATTGGTGTTAAACAAAAAATTTCCGGGCATAAAAGTCTCGGTGAGATAGAACCCGATTTTGGTTCTTGAAGCCAGTAACTATAGCGGTTTCCAAGGGTTGGGCAGTAAAGAGCTCTCCCGGCAATCAAGCGCATACCGCGGGTCGGAAGCACACATGCAGGTGACAGTATGAATACCAGGGCTGATAAACTCCGGAATTACACGATAATCGCGAGATTGGATGATGCCATTCCGCTGAACACCGAAGAGTGGGTTACTGTTGAGCGCTTGCTTAATCAGATCAGCGAATTTGTACCGATTTCCATGCTTAATAACGTCACTGAAGCGATCATTTCGTACGCGGATGATCAAGCCCGCAGAGGCTATTTGCTGGGTCAAGAAGACCTGGTCAAAGAACTCAAGAACAAGGCTCAACGCATAGCCTAAAGTGTAATGAGATTGGCAGATGCCGCTCTGCGTGAATGCGCAAGCCCATCTAACCCAATCGAAAATGCATCGGTAAACGCCACGAATTCGAAAGTTTCGTGGCGTTTTGCATGGTCGGCTAAGATGGTCGGCTAAGATTGTCGGCTAAGATTGTCGGCTAAAAAGAATCCAGTGAACATCAGTTTCTACAAAATTTTGTCTCTTCTTTTACTGGCTCTGTTGTTGAGCGCTCAGCCTCCATCTTCTTTTGGGGCTTCAGGTAAAACCGGCAAAAAGGATATGGTGCAGGCTTTCTTGCTGAAGCAAGAGAGCGTTTTCATTGGACCGCATCAACTCCTTTTGACGCCGGATGCGTTACGTTCAACAGATTTGAACAGCGGCATCACAACCGTTGTAAACGCTGAGGGCAATAAGGTTTTCGTCTTCAACGACAAAAAGAAGTGTTACTTCCAGACCAAGATCGATACCATGGGAATGGATCCGATCATGACCTCCTACATGCCATTTCGCTTCAGCCTGGCCAGCTGTGTTTGGAGAAAGCACCACGAGATGGTTTTCTCAGGTGAAAGAATAGTTGTTTACCAAACCGTGGCCACAGCTGCCCAGCAAAAACCGCACAAGAAATCGAACACACAAGGAGTGGAAATAGGTCTGGCCAGATATGGAGAAGCCCCTGACATAAAGCTTCCCGATTGCCTATTACAGGCTCTGCAATACCTCTATCTGATTCCGCCGCCCAAAGCATTGCCCGTGCGATTGCTCGTCGACACCGGCTTCAGCAAAACACCAAAGATCGCTTTGCAGACTACTTCAATAGAAAAGAAGTTGGTGCCGATAGCAAACTTTGCTGTCCCAAAAGGCTACAAGCAAGTATTCAGAAGAAAAGATGTCGGTGACTACGCCAAACGAGACGCCGTTCTCGAATCAGTCACCGACCTGATCATGGAACGCGATTGATTTATCGGCGAATGCTTTTTTGGTTCGGCTATAGAGTTATTAGGCGCCCCGGAAAGGTTATGCAGAGCAAAGACCTGCCACGCATCTGTCTTTGCGCCGCATGACCTTTCCGGGGCTTATCTTATGATTGAGGTAAGCTTTTGCAGTTTATCGTAAGTAATTGAGCGGATTATTCGGCTTGCCGTTGACTCGCACTTCGAAGTGCAGGTGCGGACCAGTCGAGAATCCGGTCGTGCCTTCGTAACCGATCACATCGCCTTTGTTGACGTTGTCTCCCACTGACACACCGGCACGCGATAAGTGCGCATAAAGAGTAGCCATATCGTCGCCGTGACTATTGCCGTGACTGATGATCACTACTTTTCCGTAGCCGCCGTACCAGCCCGTGAAGAGCACGCTGCCGCTGTCGGCTGCCCGAATTGGCGAGCGGTTGGGACCAGCTAGATCGATGCCGGTATGGAATTTGCGCACGCCAAAAATAGGATGACGGCGCCATCCAAATGGAGAAGTGATACTGGCTTTGAGCGGCATGGAGAGGTTGCCGGAACCCTGTTGTGCCGACTTGTTGGAACTTCTTGCCGAGCGCTGCATAGCCAGAATCTGCGATTCCAACCGATGTGATTCACTGGAAAGCTGCTGTTCGGCTTGCTCATAAAACGCTCTTTGCGTTTTCAATTTGCTGGCCACCTGTTCTTGTTCGAACCGGGCTTTGGCAATTTCCAATGCTTTTCTGGCAAACTCCGACACCAGTGAGCCGATCTTGTCTTTCTGGTCGGCAAGCAGACCTTTTCGTGAGTTCAGCGCTGCTGTTCTGGCGCGCAATTCATTGAGAAGCTTTCGGTCTTCTTCAGCGACGCGCTCCTGAAAATACATGTTGTCCAGAAATGCCTGCAGTGAATCCATTTGGAAGAGCATTTCCAGGAAGCTCAATCTCTGACCTTCATAGATTTCGCGCAAGCGCTTTGCTGCACCTGCCGATAGGTTCTCTTCTTTAGTTTGTGTGACGGTCAGCACTTGCACGGTTTCATTGAGCTTATTTTCAGTGCGTTTGAGCTGATGTTTGGAATCCACCAATTGTCCGGTGGCTGTGTTGAGTTTCTTGGTGATGCTCGACAATTTGATCATTGCCAGTTGTTCTTTTTGCCTGACGAGAGCAGCCCGCTCATGGAGCTCTTTGCGGCGTTTTTCAATTTGAAGGAGCTTGTTCTTTGTCTCGCTTGAAACCAGTGGATTTTCAAGGAGTTTGCTCGGTGCAGCTTGAGCTCTTTGGACCGGCAAAGAAACATTCAATACCAGAGACAGGGACACGGCCAGCGAAGCTGCGCCTAAAACGGCTGTGCACGACCTTGTCTGGCCAGCAGTGGAATTTTTTTGTTTTTCAGAACTCTTAGGATTAATTGAATTCGGCATCCTAGAAGGGTTTTCCTTTCTATTACTGGACAAGTCTTCCGGCAGTTGGCAGTGCGTGAAGCGCAGGGCTGTTTGGCAGAGAGCAAGTAGTCAAGTGACAACTGCTTGTCAGTAAGGGCTAGGCATGAGTTTACCATTGCCAAGCTCAATGAATGGGTTGTTTATAAAGCCCTTAAGTCTTGGAGCGCTTTAGTTTTAAGGACTTTAACCCGGAGATCGCGCCTTTTGGCGTTTCAGTGAAGTAAGAAAACGCAAATTGCTTTGATCAGCCTGGTCGGTGTCCTGGCATTGCTCATGCAAAACGAAATAAAGTTGGCTATCTATGCGTATCTTAATGATAAGGTCAGGATATAATTCTTAGCGGATCAAGTCCTGGAAGCGTTGCTGATTTTGGCGATTGAATTTTGTCAGCATAGATTTACAGTTTTTCATTTTTGTATTTTTCTGTCTTGATCGGTTTCCTTTTTTATCTGTTTACTTAGTTCCAAAAGCACAGTCATACACATTCAAGGTCAATTCTCATGTTGAAAGAAGTAGTGAAATATCCGCTGGTTATCCGTGGCGTCGATTCGAAAGAATTCAATGAAGTAAAAAGTCCTTTTAATGGCGATGTCGTAGCTGCCATCGGGCAGGCTGATGAAAAGGCTATCGATGCGGCTTTGACGGTGGCTGAAGATGTTTTCAAAAACGTGATGCGCCACATGCCTGCGCATCAGCGCTCGGAAATTTTGCACAAGACATCAAAACTGCTTCTCGAAAAGAAAGAAGATATTGCCCGCACCATCGCCCTTGAAGGCGGTAAGCCCATTAAAGATGCTCGCATTGAAGTGGCTCGCGCCGCCACTACATTCTTATTGGCCAGCCACGAAGCAATGCGATTAGATGGCGAGCAAATCCCGATGGACGTCACGGCCGGTAATGAAAATCGCCTCGGTCTGGTCCTTCGTGAGCCGGTCGGTATCATCGGTGGTATTACACCTTTCAATTTCCCTATCAATCTTGTCGCTCATAAAGTTGCTCCTGCAATCGCTGCCGGCAACTGCATCGTGCTCAAACCCTCTTCCCAGACGCCCATCGCGTCGATCAAACTGGCTGCTGTGTTGAAGGAAGCTGGCCTACCTGATGGCGTTTTGCAAATCATTCCTTGCCGCGGATCCAAAGGCAATGCCCTTGTAAAAGATCCTCGTCTGGCCATTTTGACTTTTACAGGCAGTCCGGAAATTGGCTGGCAAATGCGCCGTGACGCCCATCCAGGCACAAGACTGGTCCTGGAATTAGGCGGCAATGCCGGAGTGATCGTGCACGACGACGCAGATATTGATCTTGCGGTGAAAGGTGCTGTGCGCGGCGGCTACGCCCATGCCGGACAAACTTGCATTTCGGTGCAGAGAGTCTATGTGCAAAAGAACGTCTACCAGAAATTCGTCGACAAGTTTGTAGAACTGGTCAAGACTCTCAAAGTCGGCGATCCGCTTGACGACTCAACAGATGTTGGTCCTCTTATCGATGACGGCGCCGTTGAAAAAACGCTCGATTGGGTGGACAAGGCTGTTAAGTCTGGTGCTAAAGTTCTCTCTGGCGGCAAGGTGATAAACAATCACCTGGTCGAGCCAGTCGTGCTTTCCGACACCAAAGCGGACATGCTTGTGGTTTGCCAGGAAGTCTTCGGACCGGTTGTTTCCATAATGCAATATGACACCATCGATGAAGCAATCGCCAAAATGAATGATGGTCGCTTCGGCTTGCAGGCAGGCATTTTCACCAGCAATCTGGACATCGCTTTCAAGGCGGCTCGCTCGATCGATGTCGGCGGCGTCATGGTTAACGATGCGCCCACTTTCCGTTCCGATCACATGCCTTATGGCGGCAGAAAGGAATCCGGATTGGGATTGGAAGGCGTGCGCTATGCAGTGCATGAAATGACGCAGCCGAAATTCGTCTGCTTGAATCTCAATATCAAATAAATCGAGAGGGCAATATGAGCAACGCCGCGTCCGACAGCTGCGGAAAATGGACAGCTGTCAAACAAGTTGCCGGCGCTCTGATTGTTTCTTGCCAGGCAGCGACAGGTGAGCCACTCTGCTCTCCTGAGCATATCCTTGCCCTGGCGCTCTCTGCCATCAATGGCGGTGCCGGCGCCTTGAGGCTTGAGGGAGTGGATAATATAAAACTGGTCCGTGCCCATACCAAACTAACGATTATCGGTCTGACCAAGGACGACACAATTGCCCAGTCAGAACGACTGAAGAAGGTTTATATCACTGGCTCCCTGGCCGATGCTGAAGCGCTGGCCGGGGCCGGCGCCGATATCATTGCCCTGGATGCGACGGGGCGGCCGCGCCCGGATGGACTGACCTTGAAGGAGCAGATAAGTAAAATTCATGAACAATTGAACTTACCTGTCTGGGCAGATGTGGCAACGTTTTCTGAAGCAGTCTCAGCACGCGAGGCGGGGGCTGATGTAATTTCTTCAACCATGTATGGATATACTGAGGAAACAGCATTACCTCCCGAGCAGGGGCCAAGCTTCGAGCTATTGAAAGATCTTTGCCAGCATTTGGATTGTCCGGTCATTCTGGAAGGCCGTGTCTGGCATCCGGAGGAAGTGACGCGAGCTTTTGAATTGGGAGTGCACGCCGTCGTTGTTGGATCGGCGATCACGCGCCCGCAATTGATCACCCAAAGGTTCGTCAAGGCTATTCCGGCTCGCAAAGCCGATCATCATTAATCTGGCAGGGGACCAAAAATCTGATGCATTCGCAGTTCAGCTTCTGGCTATACCCGCTGCTTTTGTTTTCCTTACTGGCCATTGTCATGCGCGCCCGGCTAGGCATCGCCTGGGCCTGGGGTTTTATCATTCAAGTAACACTGATCGGCGCCTCTGCAATTCTGGGGTTGGCTGTCGGTCCGGACTGGCTCTATGCGCCCCTGGGCTGGTTTTTGTTTGTCCTTTTCGCCGTCATTCCGCGAGTTCTCTTGTCGCGGCTGGACACAGCCGTTTCACTTTTGCGCGCCCAACAAGCGATTGATTATGCTCACAAATTGAAGTTCTTCTACTGGGGACAATCCGGCCAATTCTGGATAGACATGACGCGAGCAAACGCGTTGTTTTTAGAACGCCGGGTTGACGAGGCTTTGGCAATACTGGCTGTCTGGGACAAAAAGAAACTGCCCAAGGCAGTCACTGACGTCATTCATACATACAGACTTTCCGGGCGAGCCGTTCTTGGACAGTGGCAAGAGATCGTAGATGAATATGAAAAGGCTGCCGCTGCCCATGCCAGCGTTTCTCATCGCCTGACGCTTGCCGCATCCAGAGCCTATCTCGAGGTAGGTAATGCGGACCAGGCTGCTTACACTTTGGAAAAATCCCAGTTGACCGAATCGAGGGCCGGTACTAAAAGTGTTGCTCTGACAATGCTGCCATATTTTGCATTGCTGGGAGCAATATCTGACACAGAAAAGATGTTTGCCATAGGCGATACAGGCAAGCAGTCTTTGCCTGACTACGTGAAGGTTTACTGGCTAGCACGCTGTCAGGTCGCTGCTGACAGGTTGGGCGAGGCGAAGGTTCAATTCCTCAAGTGCTTTCAACTGGTTGAGGAGCAAAAAGGACCAGCCAATTGGCAGGCTCGAATTCAGAATCAATTGGAGCGCTTAAGCAGCGGAGAAATAGTACATTTAACCGGCAATGTGCAAGAAGCGATAAAAAAAGGGCGGCACATTTTCGAGCAGTGCGCATTTGTGGAAGAGATTATCTTTCCGCATAAAAATGCATTTGTAGTTACTTTTTTGATCACTCTCATTCTTTCAGTAGAGGTATTGATACTCCTGCCGAACAATATGAGCTACCACCGGTTGATCATCGACAATGGAATCCTCGTATCTAAGGAGGTATTGCACGGACAGTGGTGGAGGCTGATCACTTACATGTTCTTACATGCACATATTTCTCATGCTCTATTAAATGTCATTGGCCTTTATTGGTTCGGGCGAATGGCAGTGAACATTTACGGACCCGGCTTGTTTCTCTTTATTTATTTCGCAACAGGCATGCTCAGTGGTATGAGCCATGTGCTCATTGCTCCGGCGATGGACGCAGTTGGTGCCTCAGGAGCTATATTGGGCATCTTTGGGGCTGTCGCTGCGGGCATTTTGCGTCTCAAAGACAAGTTGCCACGTGGCGTCAGGCAACAGGAATTGTCATGGATGCTTGGGCTGGCGCTTTCACAAGTAGTTCTCGACCAAATAATTCCGCATGTGGCCTGGATGGCGCATCTCGGCGGACTGGTTTTCGGTTTCTTGATTGGTATTTTGCTGCAGCCAAAGAAAGCGACAGACCTCAAGGTCGCGATCCAGGAAGCATAATTGTTTGCCTTTTTTGAACTGGCCCAAGATATTTGAGAGATTCAAACCAGCCTAATTACTTTGCGTTTGATCGAAAAAAATCGTCTATATCATGGGCTCCCAGGCTGCCATCTTTGGAAAACAATAGAGCTGCTTTGTCCCTTGCTTGTTTCCAGTTCGGTTTTACTGAGAAACTGTCTGGAGCAACCGGCATCTCTTTCAATTTGGTGGTTATTAAGACTCTGACCCAGATTGGCTGGGCCAGTTTCATCACCTTGGCGTCACAACTGACGACGCTGGCGCGCTTCTGGTTGAGAAGGACAGGCAGCCCGAAGTCTGTTCGTTTAAGACCCAGAAAGCTGCACCAAATCCGGTGCGCGGCCGGATCAAGTGATTGATTGTCTATGCAAGTTATTTCAGCAACACATTGCCTGCCTTTCTTGCCGATATTTGCATAGCCCAGATATTTTTTTGCAGGGCGTCCATCGAAAGTAGTTTTCGTGGGCGGTTTTAACTCTTCAATTGGCATGGGCAAGAAATCCTGATTGAGATCTCTCATATAGTCGTCCATCTTTTGCACGAAAAAGACTTTGTTTTCGTTGTTGTATACCGTCACTGTGTTGGAGGATTTCTCATGCCAAATCGAACCGCCCATTCTACTTTCAATATGAATATCAGAGTGCCCTGCTCTGGCTTTGAAATTGGCGAAAATATCGCTGGTGCCTTCAATATAGAGAAGTTTGCCTTTAGTCGAAACAGTGTTTTTGCCGGTACTTTCTCGGGCAGAGGCAGTAGATTCGAAAATTGCCAGACAGAAGAGACCGAAAATAAGCCCGCGCCGGAGCCTGGTGCGTGTAATTCGTCCCTTTTTCTCGGTGGAAATATAGTACACAGACAATCCCGGCCGATGCCGTAAGGTGTACTAGTTATTCCCTTCGGCAGGCAGATTTGAAATCCAGTTGCAGCACCCATTCAATTTAGTTTTTGGATTTGTCCGGATTTCGGTTTATAGCTTTTCTTACCACTATTTTCTTTTTGGCCGAGGGCTTTCTCTGCGTTTTTACGCTATTGTTCGCTGCAGGTGTTAATGGGTAACTGTCTTCATATCTGGGCGCAGGCGAAAACATCACACTGGTACCCAGAAAAATCAGGAGGGCGGCGCCAAAACCAAGGAAAAGCAAGGGCAGCTAGTAAAAATGAGTAAGCTCATGAGTGATGCTATAGGGCGGATTCATTTCAGTCCAGACATCCAGTCAGCCTTCGCCTGCTCCCACGGTTCTCAGGAAAAGCCACCCGATAAGCTCCAGAATCGCTGTGATGTTAAGCAAGTTAGAAACTCTGCAATCGGTTTCAACATCATATGATTTGACTGCTTGGCAACTGTTTCGATTTAGCAACCTTTATGCATCGAGCAAATTTGCCGGCAAACCAATCTGGTTTGCCTTTGGCTCGATTGAGGATGCCTTGTCATTAAACTCTGGTTTCTGGCTTGGGAAGGCTGAATCTAATTGTCGAACCGACGCCGCTTTTCGATTGGGCATAAATCTGCCCTTTGTGATGCTCTACGATCTTCTTTGCTATGGCAAGACCCATGCCGGTTCTGCCACCTTTGGGCGGGCCGCCAATGCGGTGAAATAGTTTGAAAATCTCACTGCATTCATCCTCTTTGATGCCGATGCCGTTGTCTTTTACAGAAAACCACCAGTAATCGGCTTTCTCCTCAACCTCTATGGTGATGAGAGGAGAAACGCCGGGTTTGGCAAAGTCGATTGCGTTGTCGATCAGGCTTTTGAACAAATAATGCATTTGAGCTTTATGTCCAGATATGATCGGCAAAATTTCCCGACCAACCTGGCTTTCGCTATCCTCGATTTTTCCCTTCATTTCGCTAAGAAGGTCATCAACCAGCCCCGTCAGGCTGATTTCTCTGGCCTCGGCTTCTTGTTTGTTGATGCGGGCGTAGATCCACAGATCATCAAGCATTCGCTCGATAATTTTGCTGGCGTTCACAACCTTTTCAATAAATTCGTCGGCATCCGAGCCCAGTCGATCTTTATATCTTATCGAAAGTAAGTTCAGATAACTGGTGACAATACTGATTGGACCTTGCAATTCGTGCGAGACAGCAAAGGCCAAATTCTGCAATTCCTTGTGCGATTTTGCTAGTTCTTCTGCTGCTTGTTCGATCTTTTGAGCGGCAGACTTTTGACTGGAAATGTCGCGAAAGACGCCGACTCCGCCGACAATTACGCCATCTTCATTTCTCAAAGGTGTGGCATTGATGCTCACCCAGACGCCTTGAGGGACGTTTTCATTTTGAATCCAGGCCTCTTCTTGAAATACGG